>CALYAP010000062.1 GCA_944393575.1 uncultured Clostridia bacterium | reverse complement strand
CTGGAGCATCTTCTGGCAGAAGCCCGCCGTTTGATGGACGAGTCATGACCACCTTTATCGCGGGTCTGGTTAATTAGCCCTTGAAATTCAGCAATAGATAGGATATGATATTCCCCGGTATATTTGTTGATTTTTAGTTTGACATTATGCTTGCAGCATTGATATTTAGGAGGAAGCACCATGAAAATGTCGCAGTTGTATCTGGCTACCCTAAGAGAGGTGCCGGCTGAGGCGGAGATAGCCAGTCATCAGTTAATGCTCCGGGCTGGGCTGATCCATAAAGTGGCAATGGGTATTTATTCTTATATGCCATTGGGCTGGCGTACTATCAAAAAGATTATGGAGATCATTCGTCAGGAAATGGATGCTAAAGGTGGTCAGGAGCTTTGTATGCCGATCGTACAGCCAGCTGAATTGTGGCAAGATAGTGGACGTTGGTGGGTATATGGTCAGGAATTGATGCGGATGAAGGATCGTCACGGCCGCGATTTTCTGCTGGGACCAACCCATGAGGAAGTCATCACTGCTCATCTTAAACAGGATGTTCGCTCCTATAAACAATTGCCGCAGATGCCTTATCAGATCCAGACCAAATTCCGCGATGAGCGTCGTCCGCGTTTTGGCGTCATTCGTTCCCGGGAATTTATTATGAAGGATCTTTATTCCTTTGACCGTGATGAGGAGGGTTTGGATATTTCTTATAATAAAATGTATGATGCCTACACTCGCGTTTTTAGTCGCTGTGGTTTGACCTGTCGGCCAGTCGCGGCAGATACCGGCGCTATCGGTGGCGAGGGTAGTCATGAATTCATGGCGCTGTCGGAGATTGGTGAGAGCCAGATTCTCTTCTGCCACCATTGCGATTATGCTGCTACTGATGAAATAGCCGCCGTTGACCCTGTTCCTACCGGTGTAGGCGAAGAGATGCTGCCGATGGAACCGGTAGAGACTCCGGATTGCAAAACTGTCGAAGATTTAGCCAAATTTTTGGGCACTACTACTGACCGTACGGTAAAGACCCTTTGCTATAAAGCCATTTATGAAAATGAGGAAAAATTCTTTGTGGCTCTGATCCGTGGTGACCGTCAGGTTAATGAGATCAAGCTGCAAAATGTCATGGGCTGCTTAGAATTACGCTTTGCCCAGGATGACGAGGTGCGTGAACATGGCATGGAGCCTGGTTTCTGCGGCCCGGTCGGCCTGGCTGAAGATATCGAGATCATCGCTGACCGTGAGGTACCGCTGATGGTCAACCATGAATGCGGCGATGGGCGCAAAGATTACCATCTGATTAATGTGAATTATCAGCGCGGCGATTATCGCATTTCTAAAGTCGCCGATATCGCTTTGGTGGAGAAAGGCGCCGCTTGTCCACACTGCGGTCAACCACTGGATACTGCACGCGGGATTGAGGTCGGTCAGATCTTTAAACTACATACCAAATACAGTGCTAAAATGGGCGCTCGCTATGTGGACGAAAATGGCAAAGAGCATGATATGGTTATGGGGTGCTATGGCATTGGCGTTGGCCGGACCATGGCAGCGGTGATTGAACAGAACCATGATGAGCATGGTATTATCTGGCCGATCACTGTTGCTCCCTATGAGGTATCTATTGTCCCGGTTAATGATAAAGACGAATGGTTGATGGCTAAGGCAGAGGAGTTATATAATCAGCTATTAGCTCGCCGGGTAGAGGTAGTGCTTGACGATCGCAAAGAACGGCCGGGCGTTAAATTCAATGATGCTGATTTGTTGGGATTCCCGCTGCGTGTGGTGATGGGCAAAAAATGCCATGAAACAGGAATTGCTGAAATCAAGATTCGGGCTACCGGTGAGGTGATTGAGGTCGCCTTAGAGGATCTTGTCGATAAAGTATTAGCATTACGTGAGCAGATGTTTGCTGAGCTAACACCAGCTTTATAATAGCCCAGTATTTTAATCTAGATAAAGAAAATGCTTTAAGAGGGATAGCAAATGCTATCCCTCTTTATTATTTGTTAAATATTTGGCTAAGACGATAAAGGAAAAATTTTGTCCGGTGCGGAAATAAGTAAAAGAAAATTTAGAAAAGGCCTTGCTTTTTTCGTATTTGCTGGTTATAATGATATCGAACAGGTGTTTGAATTAGAAAAGTGGAGAGTATACTTATGGCGGATAAAAATAAAGAAGCAGCCCTGGAAGCTGCCCTATCACAAATCGAACGTCAATTTGGTAAAGGATCAATAATGAAGTTGGGAGATTCCAGTATTACTGCTGTTGATACTATCCCGACTGGTTCTTTGGCTCTGGATTTAGCCCTAGGGGTTGGCGGTATGCCACGAGGCAGGGTAGTCGAGATCTATGGTCCGGAAAGTTCTGGTAAGACGACTGTTGCTCTTCATATCGTTGCCCAGGCACAAAAAGCTGGGGGAATTGCTGCTTTTATTGATGCGGAGCATGCTTTGGACCCGGTTTATGCTAATAATTTGGGCGTTGATATCGATGAATTGCTGATCTCGCAGCCGGATACCGGGGAACAAGCCTTGGAAATCGCTGAACAGTTAGTCCGTTCCGGCGCTATTGACGTTATCGTTGTCGATTCCGTGGCAGCCTTGGTTCCCCGCCAGGAATTAGAGGGTGATATGGGTGATGCGCATGTAGGATTACAGGCTCGCCTGATGTCGCAGGCTTTGCGTAAATTGACTGGCGCTGTAAGCAAATCTAATACCTGCTTTATCTTTATCAACCAGATCAGAGAAAAAGTAGGCATCATGTTTGGTAATCCTGAAACTACTTCAGGCGGACGTGCTTTGAAATTCTATTCTTCAGTACGGTTAGAGGTACGCCGTGCTGATACTATTAAAAATGGCAGCGAAATGATCGGCAGCCGCACCAAAGTCAAGGTAGTCAAAAATAAAGTGGCTCCGCCATTTAAACAGGCAGAATTTGATATCATGTATGGTAAGGGTATCTCGGCCTCCGGTAATATCCTCGACTTGGGTGTGGAGATGAAGTTAATAGATAAGGCAGGCTCCTGGTTTAGTTATAATGGCGAGCGTATTGGCCAAGGACGGGAAAATGCTAAATTATTCTTGGAAGATAATCCCGAGATCATGATGGAGATCGAAAAAAAGATCAGGGATATTGCTTTTGCAACTGCTGACGATACTAAAGCAGAGGAACATGCTGATGACTTGGCATAAGTCACGAAAAAGTGATGATTTGGCAGACGCCCCGGATAAGATTTTATCCGCGGCGTTTGCTTATTTAGCCAAAAGAGAATACTCTGAACAGGAACTGCGCCAGAAATTGCTCAACCGCGGCGCTGATGAAACTGTTATTGCTACAGTGTTGAGCTTCCTCAAAGAAAAACATTATCTGGACGATGCTCGCTATGCGGCTGCTTACGTCCGCGATAGGCGAGAGTTCCGGCCCTGTGGCATCGCTGTTCTTAAGCGGGACTTAACAGCGAAAGGGGTCGCTCCCGAACTGATTGCGATTGCCATTGAGGCAGAGTATGATGAAGAACAGCAGCGTGATGCCTTACGGCGCTTACTGCGCAAAGCTGCTGCTCTTGCCCCCTATGAAAATGATGACGAAATGAAAAAATATAAGGCGAAAATTATCCGCAGGATGCTCTCTAAAGGATTTTCCCAATCCATGATTTGGGATGAGCTAGATATTTTATTAACAAGTGCTGGTAGATGACAAATTCTCTATTGACAGATGAGTCAAAAAATACTATCATATAATATGTTAAGGCCTGTTTTGAGTTCATTCTATTTGAATTCAGAAACAATAGATGATGCTTAACTTTATATATATATTAATTAATTACTAATATTGATGGAGATTTGATATATATATATTTGAATAGCGTTTTGTTCTGATTATCAACTATTAGTGTGTTTGGGTGAATAGTGTAAATTTTCGGAACAATAGGTCATCTATTAAACTCAAAACCGAGTCTTTTGCTCGGTTTTTTCTATTAAAATGTTAATTGATAAAGAAACGCCTGTAAAACCCAAGAAAATAATGAAATCTGCCACAGAACTCCTTGCTCCCCAACAAGGATAATCTCTTGGCGGATCACGAAAATTATCACTTTTGGGGCAAAGATGGCAAAATGGAGGTGAAATATGGATACGCTAATTACTATTTTGATTGGTTTAGTCTGTTTAGTGATCGGCCTTTTGATTGGCTATTTAGTGCGTAAAAAATTAGCTGAGGCCAGAATTAAATCAGCCGAAGAAGCGGCTGCCAAGATCCTGATCGAAGCGAAAAAAGAAAGCGAAACGAGAAAGAAAGAAGCTTTGATCGAGGCTAAAGACGAAATTCACCGGCTGCGTTCCGAAGCAGAACGGGAGAATAAAGAGCGCCGGAATGAGATCAAGCATCAGGAAAACCGACTCCAGAAAAAAGAAGAGGATATCGATCGGAAGCTGGATAGTATTGAGAAAAAAGAAGAAGCTATCCGTGAGAAGGAAGTGGAGGTGGAAAACCGCCTCGCTAAGGTGGATGAGTTACAGCAGCAAAAATTAGAAGAACTGGAGAAAATATCTGGTCTAACCATTAGCGAAGCCAAGCAAATCCTGCTCAACAGCATTGAGGATGAGGTAAAACATGAGGCAGCGATGCTGATTCGCGATATTGAGAATTCTGCCCGTGAGGAAGGTGAGAAACGCGCTAGAGAAATCGTCGCCGCCGCTATTCAGCGGGTGGCTGCTGACCATTGCTCAGAAACAACCGTTTCCGTAGTTGCCTTGCCTAATGATGAAATGAAAGGCCGGATCATTGGTAGAGAAGGACGTAATATTCGTACTTTAGAGACCTTGACTGGTGTTGATCTGATTATCGATGATACACCGGAGGCTGTTATCCTCTCGGGCTTCGATCCAGTACGGCGTGAAATAGCCCGTAATGCACTGGAAAAACTGATTGTTGATGGACGTATTCAACCTGGACGCATCGAGGAAATGGTCGAGAAGTCGCGTAAAGAAGTAGAGCAGAGAATTTGGGACGAGGGTGAACAGGCCACCTTTGATACCAATGTTCATGGCCTGCATAGCGAACTGATCAAATTATTAGGCCGGTTGAAATTCCGTACCAGTTATGGACAGAATGTGCTTAAGCATAGTGTGGAGGTAGCCCATTTGGCGGGAGTTATGGCTGCGGAGCTGGGTGCTGATATCGCTTTAGCTAAGCGGGCTGGTCTACTCCATGATATCGGTAAAGCTATTGACCACGAGGTAGAAGGCTCTCATGCGATGATCGGGGCTGATATAGCCCGCAAATATAAAGAAAGCCCGGAAGTGGTGCATGCTATCGCTGCCCACCATGGTGATGTGGAGATAACTTCACTAGAGGCGGCTTTAGTACAGGCGGCAGATACCATTTCTGCTTCCAGGCCTGGTGCTAGACGGGAGACGCTCGAGTATTATATTAAACGGTTGCAAAAACTCGAAGAGATCGCTGATGGCTTTGAGGGCGTAGAAAAATCCTATGCTATTCAGGCTGGTCGTGAGATCAGGATTATTGTTCAACCGGATAAGATTGACGATCTGATGGCGGTACGTACTGCTCGGGATATCTCTAAGAAGATTGAGGCTGAATTGGAATATCCTGGCCAGATTAAAGTAGTTGTGATTAGGGAAACACGTGCTACAGAGTATGCCAAATAATTATTGTTGAAAAAAGGCTGCCTGGTTATTGTGGATAGCTCACATATTATCAGGCAGCCTTTTCTTATTTTTAGCTAGATTATGGAGGGTCAAATGAGAATCCTTTTTATCGGTGATATCGTAGGCGCCCAGGGGAGACGAATGGTCTTAGAACATCTACCCCGGCTCCTAGATGAATATGCAATTGATTTTACTATTGCTAACGGAGAAAATTGTTCTGGGGGCTTTGGGCTTAATCAGAAAAATTTTCGTGAATTGGTCGATTGCGGTATTGATGCTTTTACTATGGGCAACCATATGTGGGATAATCGGGATATCTATAATTTTATTGACCACGAGGAGCGTTTAGTCCGGCCTGCCAATTTCCCGCCCAGTTTGCCTGGACGTGGTTGGCAACAATACCAAGTGGCTGGGCAAAAACTGATCGTTGCTAATGTGGTCGGACGGGTTTTTATGACTGCTTTCGACTGCCCATTCCGCACCATGGATGCTATATTGCAAGAGAATGCTGTAGAGGACGTTGCGATTTTTGTTGATATTCATGCTGAGGCCACCTCGGAGAAAATGGCATTAGGATGGTATTTAGATGGACGGGTTGCATCTGTGGTAGGTACTCATACGCATATCCAGACCAATGATGCACGGATTTTGCCCCGTGGCACGGGTTATCTGACCGATGCGGGAATGACCGGACCGCGGGACTCTATCTTGGGTGTAGAGCGGGAGATTATTATCGGCCGCTTCTTAACCGGGGTCAGTCCTCGCTTTGAGGTTGCCAGCGGTGACTTGCAGTTTAATGGGGTGATTTTTGATATCGGACCAGACCATAAAACGCAGAAGATGGAGCTGTTGAATTTTTGGCAGCCAGCTTTATAAGTATTAGCCGCCTAAGGCGGCTTTTATTTATGGCTTTGGGAGGAGAAAATACCTTTGCCCGTTCATATAAATATAATATCCGGCCATCGGTATTGGGGCCAATTGGCAAATTAAAGGCTATACTTTATTTTATCGGAGGGGCATTATGAGAATAGACTGTCATTGTGATACTGCCTTGTGGCTGCTGAAATCCCCTAGTTTGCTGTGTCTCCCTGAGGCTCATCAGGATTATCAACGGATATCACGCTATTTGGATCTGGCTTTTATGGATATTTTTATTAATGAGAATGAGTATGCCCATGAAATGCCGGAGATGTTTCAGCAAGTGCTAAATTTGCTCCTTGCCGATATCGCAAAACATCGCGATCTGGTTTGTCCCTTATTGTGGCGGGAACAACTGGATAAGCCAAGTGGGCAGACGCTATTATTGATCGCTGCAGAAGGTGCTGCTAGTTTAGGGAGAGAGTGTCAGTTTCTGGAACAGTATTATGCTGCTGGATTGCGCCTCATTGGCCTTACCTGGAATGGGGCTAACCGTTATGCTGGAGGATGTGCCTCTAGTGATGGCCTGACAGATGAGGGACGACTGTTGGTGGCTCATTGTAACCAGTTGGGCATTTTGTTGGACGGCGCTCATCTTAACCGCCGGAGCTTTTGGCAGTTATTAGAGCAAAGCCGACAGCCGATTATTGTCTCTCATACCTGCTGTGATGCTTTGTATCATCATCGCCGTAATTTGGATGATGAACAAATACTGGCATTGGCAGAACAAGGCGGGGTAGTGGGGGTGACCTTTGTCCCCGATTTTCTTGGTGGAGCAGGAGATTTAACACGTCTTTGCGAACATATTGAGCATGCTGTTACCCTGGTTGGCAGTAGTCATGTGGCTCTTGGCAGCGATTTTGATGGTTGTACTCCGGTAGCTGAAC
>CALYAP010000061.1 GCA_944393575.1 uncultured Clostridia bacterium | reverse complement strand
GACCAAAGCTGGTGATCCGGCGAAACGTTTTCCGAAAGTAAAATGCCTCTTTGTAACCACACCGCATAACTGTAACCAACTAAGGACATTTTTCCCTTTCGTGTTATGGTACCCACAAACTTGTACTGAGGCAAAGAAGCACTGCAATTTTGATACAATTTGTATCAGAATTGCAGTGCTTTCTTTTTGCCTAAACGCCTTGATTTCAAGGCTTTCGGGCTTTCATTGTGCTGGTTGCTGCCGGATAGAATGATAGCCCACCGCCGATCCGATCCTCAGTGGAGCCGGATGGCAGTGGGCTATCATTTATTTGCAAAGCCTGCGGCTTTTAATATAGTAAAACCTATAAAAAACAAAAAATGTCCCTACCCACGGCTTTTGCCCCCTTTCAGCTTCTCGAGCATACCCAGGGGGCCGGGGCAGCGGAGGCGATCCGCAGCCGCTATAACTATTCGGGCGGTTATGACGGCTCGGATAGAATCGGCTGGGGCGCGGACCCGACCACGGATATCGGCGATGACTACCGGCTGGACGCGAGTGACGTCAACCGCTGGACTGCGCCGGAATATGAGAGCGAATATCTGGACAATATCAACAGCCTGATGGACCAGCTGCTCAATCGGGAGGAATTTAACTACAACCCCCAGACCGACCAGCTCTATGACGTCTATAAGCAGGCCTACCAGCGCGAAGGGCAGCGTGCCACCGAGGACGCGCTGGGCAATGCCGCTATTCTCAGCGGCGGTATGCCCTCCACGGCGGCGGTGACTGCGGCCACGCAGGCTGGCGACTATTATGCGGCACAGTTGTCTGACCGCATTCCTCAGCTGGAACAAAACGCCTATGACCGCTATGTCAATGATTACAATATGGATGCCAACACTCTCTCGATGCTGCAATCTTTAGATGATAGCGCTTATAGCCGCTATGCTAATGACCGTGCTTTTGATTATCAGCAATGGATGGATGACTATAACATCGATCTTTCTAACCTCTCGATGCTGCAAACCCTGGACGATACCGCCTATAACCGCTTTATGAACCAGCTGCAATACGCAGCAGATCAGGATGCGGCCAATTTTGAAAAGGACTACAATATGGCAGCCCTAGCGGCGGAATATGGCGACTATAGTTATCTGCGCAAAATGGGGATCGATACCTCTGCATTGGAACGGTCGGTAGGAACCAGTAGTGGTAGTGGCAGTGGATCTAGTAGCAGTGGAGGCGGATATGGTTATGATCCGGAAATCGAGGCCTTGCAGAAAGCATTGGTAGAGGCAGGCTATGACTTAGCAGTCGATGGTATTTATGGCCCAGCTACCCAGCAAGCTTATGAAGATTATCAGAATAAAAACAGTACAGGCGGCAGTGATGATGACCCAAGTAAAAATGTAACGAATCAGACGGGTCCCGGCTGGATAAGGGTTGCCGGATACAGCCGTTTGAGTTGGACAGAATTAGCTACCAAAGTTAGCCGTGGGGAAATAATTGAAAGCCAGGATCCGGAAACCGGAAAATATACTTACCGGAAAAACCCAAATTATAACGGATAAGGAGGCACATTATGGTAAGCAATTTTCTGCAAAGCATGGCACAGAAGCAAGCAAAGGAAATTGATAAAGAGTTTGGGGCGAACGCCCACGGCGGAAGTGAATGGCTGCAGCAAAATACACAGACGGCAATAAGTCCATTTCTTTTTACTCAGGCTAAAAAAGAGCTGGATAATTTAAGTAGTGATGTCGGCTATGTCCCGGAAACAGAAAAAATTACTTTAGCGGATTTAAAAGCTCAGCGAGAACAGGCTCAACAAAGTTATAACAGAGCAGATAACACATATAAAACACTAAAAAGCGGCTTTGGCGCGGCTTCTATGCAATCCAAAGGCGGCTGGGTGGGTAATTATTTAAACCAAAAAGCCACAGGCAAAGATGCTAAACAATTTGATTGGCAAACTTTTTCCACTGCCATAGAGGATAAAAACAGGGCAGAAAAAGAAATCGCAGCTTTGGACGCGGCGATCAGCCAGTTTGAACTGGATGATTACATTACCCAAAACTACGGATCAATGGATAATGATGCTGCTTTGGCTATGTCTGAAGCAGAGCTGCAAAAAGCAAGGGATGAGTATTACCGCCTTAAAAGAGGTAGTACTATAGGCGCCAAGAGCAATAAATTTACAACAATCGATCAACGAGAACAGTTGGCTGCAGCGGAAGAAAAATATCAAAGGGCAAAAGATGTCAACACCTATTTCAAAGACGCTGTATGGTGGGAGAATGCGGATATTGATCGTGAAAAACTGGAAAAAACGGCTCAGCTGGATCCTTCCTATACCGAAAAGGTAAGTGATGCGACCAAGGCTTTTGCGCAATTATCGGGCGGTATTTTTGATACGCAGATGACCGCAAAAGAAATGGCTACTTTAGCTGTATTACAGAGCACGGATGCAGATGCCGCAAAGCGATATCAGGAAATAATCGACTATGATATCAATAAGCGGCGATATCAGGCGCATAAAGAAAATTTAACAGAGGCGGGCGGCTTTGCCAATCTGTTGGCATATTATGGCTCTACTGCTGCTGCTCCTTTAGCTACGCTTGATAATGCCTGGCGTGGACTTAAGGAATGGATCACCGGAGAATATAAACCGGTAGATTATTACAGCGAAGCCTATATAGGACCGCAAACACGTGAAATATCCAGCAGTAATCTGCTGGATAATATAGAATCTCCCGGTCTGCAAATGCTGGCAGAACTCGGTTTAAGCGCCGGACAGTTTGTTTTGGCTGCATTGACTAGCAAAGGGATTGGCTCAGCTTTTGGTGCCAATGCCGGTAAGGCGGCATCTTTTGCCTATTACAATACGGATATTACTGCTAACTCAATGTATTCTGCTTTGAAATCCGGCGCTAGCCGTGCGGAAGCAGCTGCCATAGGTATTGGTGACGGTTTGGCAGAGGCGGCAGCGGAGATGTTGCCATTGAACAGATTGCTAAAAGTATATGACCAATATAAAGCTGCGGGAAAATTTTTCAGCAGGGAAACTATAAAACAAATTTTAGCTCAGGGAGGCATCGAAGGCAGCGAAGAATTGGTTACTTCTTATCTGAGTACCTTGAATAATATGCTGATTATGGGTGAGCGGTCTGACTTTAATAAGGCGATCAGCGAGTATATGCAATATGGTTTATCGGCCGAAGAAGCATATGATGCAGCCATTACTGATTTCTTTATCACCGAGCCCCTGGTTAATTCCTTCTTTGGCGGAGCTATCGGAGGCGGAGTCTTCGGCGCGGGAGCCACGATGATTGGCTCACTAAGAGGCGGCAGAGGCGGAACAAATGAAAATAGACAGGGGCATATCCCCCTTACTGATGAGGATTTAGCGGAATATCTGCAGACGGGGAAACGCCAATCTACTAGAAATAAAAAGAACCGTATGGTAGAGGAGGGGCAAAGCCCTATTCTGACCACGGCTCAAAGTATCACTAGCTTCATTAAAGACGCTATTAGCGGTAAAACAAAACATGTAACAAAAGCATATGGCAAAGTGGGAGCTGACTTGGCTGCCGCAGTGGCGGAAAAATCCGGCGGTAAGCTGGATATTAGCGGCAAATATTTAGAACTGTCGGCTGATGAACTTAAGCATTCGTATGATGAACATAGCAAAGCAAAACGTGAAGGGGATATAGAATTAACAGAAGCTGACTTTGAAAAGATAGTAGACTATATCGATAACTTTGACGATATCATTTATGTTCAAAATCAGGGAAAGTACGGTATTCGCATTCAATTAGCGAAAAAAATAAACGGCTATACGATCATAACAGAACTGTTATCACAAGATCGTCAGTCGCTTCGTCCATTTAGAATTTGGGGAATAAGTACTGAAAAATATAATAGTCAATATAAGAATAGAGGTACCGTTTCCGAACGGCAGCTCGAAAATCAGTCTGCCCCTAGCTCGTACCGCAGCACCTCTGATCCCAATATAACACAGGGGCGGGGAGAAATCAATAGCGAACAAGGACAAGGTGGTAGCCGCGACAGAAATACTGCAGAGGATATTGCCGATGATGCTTTGGTGTTGCCGACAGTCAATACTCCGGCGATGAGCGGAGCGGAATACAAGCAACGGCAAGAAGAGCAGAACCGTGCCGCTACCATGACCAGTGCTGCGGAGGCGGCAGGCGGGCAACCGCAGCCGATCACCCAGGCGGACAGGGAAAGAGCCAATCAGCTGATGGAACGGGAGATGGCAGCAGAACAAGCGGAAGAAGAGGCGTTAAGCCCGGATAATTTTCTGACCGGCGAGCTGGCGGAGCGTGCTGCCGGTGGTATTATTGGCAGCACTACTGATAGCGCTGATACGGGATATGATATCGGTGAAGAAATAGGCGATGTTGGATTTGGCGAGGGAGCGATCGATAATCTGCCGGAGCAAGATCTGGCGGAGCGTTTCCGCAATAAGCAGCAGTCAGGCCAGACAGTAACAGCGCCCAACGATAGCGCTAAACTAAAAATGCTGCGCAATCAGCTGCGCAACAAAGGGATCCGTGATGTTCGCGTTGAGGACCTGCCTGACGGTGAGCGCGGCTATTATGACCCTGTGACCAATGAGATCGTGGTCTCATCTAAGCTAACGGATGAGGAAGCGTTTAATTTTGCTATGGGGCATGCGGTGGTGCATCATGCTGTTAGAGCTGATGAAGATTTGGTAGATGATGTGATCAGCTCGATGCGCGCTGACGGCATAGACGTTGACGCAAGAATCGCGGCGGTGATAGCAAGATACCGCCGGCATGCGGCTGCCAGGGGTGAAGACCCCAGCAGAATAGATGAGCGCTACGCCATGGAAGAAGTGGTGGCGGACTATATTGGCGAGATCTGCCGTAATGACCGTTATTTGCAGCAGTTGGCCAGTGACCAGCCTAATCTGTTGGTGCGGATCATCCGTATGTTAGAGGATCTGCTAGCTAATTTGGGGCACAGCAGGGAAGAGATCAACAAAGCCCGCGAATATGAGGCCACTATCAGCCGGGTGCAAGATGCCTTGGCTAAGGCTGGACATGAGGAGATGATCGAAGGAGAGCGGCGGTATTCTATTAAACGAACAAGGACAATGCCATATAAAGAGCAGGTGGAAGGATATTTTAACAATAATGGATCTATTCGCTCTAGTGATTCGTTATATTTAGGGGATAGTGACCCAACGCTTTCAAAGTATGGCATAGAAAGCTCTCCGCTGTATATCCCAAATTCTGTGATAAATAAAGC
The DNA here is from genome assembly GCA_944393575.1 of uncultured Clostridia bacterium. Classification (GTDB taxonomy): domain Bacteria; phylum Bacillota; class Dehalobacteriia; order UBA4068; family UBA4068; genus HGM13862. The sequence goes on along the minus strand of CALYAP010000061.1, from coordinate 1,377 downwards.
TATTAGATCTATTAAAGGCAGTAAGAGTGGGCATAATTTGACAAAAAGTGATATTTTAGAATTGCAAGACGGAATTAAAAATGCTGTAGCTATTGTTTATAACCCATCACGAAATGCCCTTATTTATGTAACCGAAAACCAAGATACAGAGGGAAACTACATCATTGCAACATTCGATCTGAATAATGATCTATATGGAGAAAACGCACACAAGGCTACCTCGATTCATGGGCGTGAAAACCTTGCGATGATGTTGGAAAGACTGGGAGAGGATGCCACTGTTTTTGTGCAAAACGAAAACAAGCTCAACCAAATGCTGCCCGGCAACCAGATATTAAAATCTCTGGAGCTGCTGGCAAAGGTTGAACTTGATAGCGCCAGTATACCAGGGAATGATACAGAAGTCAATAGGCGTTATTCGCTGGAAGAAGAAAATGATCCAGACTTGCAGCGGGCGATAGAGATGCAGCAAGAAGGATATAGTCCGACGGATATTTCCAATGCAACAGGCAAAGTGGTAATGGCAAACGGCGATATTTACTCCGGCATTGGCGGCGTGTTACAATATAGTCCCAATAGAGAACAAGGAGGGGATATCGGTGGCCGAAGAGAGCAAGAAGCAGGGCGTGAGAGAGCATACCAGGGAAGAGCTGATAACCAGGATGAAGCAGGCCAGGGATTGGGTGAGGTCGCTAGGACGACAAGGAACGATGACAGACGAAGAAATAGAGCAGATGGTGGACGAGTTCGTGAGGAAGCGAGAGACTGGGAGGAGCTCAGTGAAAATGAACGGCAAGGATTCGCCCAAATAGCAAAGCAGTATTTGCAGGCTGAGCCAGGCAGTGAACTGGAAATTATGCTTAATGCATATGGAGCGTCAGATAATGATACTTATATTGATATAGCAGAAGAAATTTATAATGATCTGGCTATTCATCCGGCTTTGGTGGAAGATAGGTGGGCTAATTTTGTGCCGGATATTCAAGCGCTGATAAGCGACTTTGAAGCCGCCATGGAGGACACTGGCAGGCGCTATTCATTAGAGGAGGATAGTGAAGGCGACGGACGCAGCGGAGCTTTGACGGAGGAGGAAACTACCACTGCCAATGCTATGGCTAATGGAATGCCGTTTGAGGAAGCTCTAAAAGCAACAGAAGATCAGACGCTGATTTTTATTTTAACATTAATAGCCTATTGAAGGATTTTTTATATATGTCTGTGAAGTTTTATGCCTATATGTTGCGTTGTGTTGATGGCACATTATATAGTGGTTATACTAATGATTTAGAACATCGCCTGGCTGTTCATAATAGCGGTAAGGGCGCCAAGTACACTCGCGCTCGGCTACCTGTACAGCTGGTTTATTATGAGGGATTT
>CALYAP010000060.1 GCA_944393575.1 uncultured Clostridia bacterium | reverse complement strand
TTAGTTTCAATCAAATGAGTATTATCCATCACATTACGGATGTAAGCATAGGCAAATACCGGCTCCACGCCTGAGGAGACATTGGCAATAATGGACAGCGTTCCGGTCGGAGCAATAGTAGTTACGGTAGCATTGCGCAAAGGAGTACCATCACGATAAATACTCTCACCAAATAGCGGGAAAGCACCCCTTTCCTGTGCTAGCTGTGCACTAGCCTCATGGCCGATACGGTTGATCATCTCCATTATTTCATTCCCCATGGTAACGCCTTGTTCGCTATTATAAGGAATCCCCAAATATAACAGCATATCAGCAAAGCCCATCAACCCTAAGCCAATTTTGCGGGTAGCCAGCGTAGTCTCGGCAATCTCTGGAAGCGGATATTTATTCACTTCAATAACATTATCAAGAAAATGGACTGCCTTGCGGATAGTATCACGCAACTTATCCCAATCCAATAGGTAACGCTCTCCTGATTTCTTAAGATGGGCTACCAAATTGATCGATCCGAGATTGCAGCTCTCATAAGGAAGCAGAGGCTGTTCACCACATGGGTTAGTACTTTCGATCTCTCCTTGAGACGGAACGGCATTATCACGATTAAGCCTGTCCAGAAAGATGATTCCCGGCTCACCGGTCTGCCAAGCAGACTGAACAATAGCGGCAAAAACTGTTTTAGCATTGAGTTTATTGGTCACCTGCTTGGTACTGGGATCGATCAATTCATAATCCTCATCGTTCTCTACAGCCTTCATAAAGGCCTCCGTAATACCCACTGAAATATTAAAATTAGTAATCTCCGCAGTATTATTTTTACAGCTGATAAACTCCAAGATATCCGGGTGATCTACACGCAGAATGCCCATATTAGCACCGCGTCTGGTGCCCCCCTGCTTGACCGCTTCAGTAGCGGCATTGAAAACTTTCATAAAGCTAACTGGACCACTGGCTACACCTCCGGTAGAATTAACCGTAGCGCCTTTGGCACGCAGTCGAGAAAAGCTAAAGCCTGTTCCGCCACCACTTTTATGGATCAATGCAGCATTTTTAATGGAGGTAAAGATGTCTTCCATTGAATCTCCTACTGGTAGAACAAAACAAGCGGAAAGCTGACCTAAGGGACGGCCAGCATTCATCAAGGTAGGAGAATTTGGCAAAAATTCCAAATTCGTCATCATATCACGAAACTGCTTAGCCACAGCATCAATATCCGCTTGGGGATCAAAATTTTTATCAGCCTCAGCTATGGCCCGCGATACCCGGTCAAAAAGCTCATCCACGGTTTCCTGGGGACGGCCTTGTTCATCCCGGATCAAATATCTTTTTTCCAGAACAGCTTTAGCATTCTCACTAATCATCTCTCTTCGCTCCTAACAATAAATTATCAATAAGTGTTCTTATTATATCATTCTGGAAATAAAAAAATCAATCATTTTTCCACATATAGTATGATATTAATAAAAAATAATCAATATAGCGGGATAGCAAAAAATTTACTGTTTACCATTAATAAAATAGCCAATGATAAAAAATATCATTGGCCGACAAAATATTTAACTATATAAGATATAAGCTTTAACGATCTACCGACTGAGGCGGAGCAGCCAAGCCATATTCTCGGACGATCAAATCATAGATGGTATATTTATCTAAAACCGCACTAATAGCATCCTGAATCTCTCCCCAGATAAAGGCACTGCCACAATAGTCTTTGCGCTCACATTTTTCTGTATTTTCTTCACCAATACAGGCCACTATCGCCAATGGTCCCTCTAAGGCACGAAAGACTTCACCTACATAAATCTCCTTAGGATCGCGGGCCAGATAATAGCCACCTTGGGCACCTCGGGCGCTAGCAATGATACCAGCCTTTTTCAGCGGACCCATCAGTTGTTCCAAATAACCCTCTGAAATATCTTGTCGTTCAGCAATGGTAGAAAGCACGATCGGTCTATCACCATAATTCATAGCGAGATCCAAAACAGCTCGTAAACCATACCGGCCTTTGGTAGAAATATTCATTGCTAACCATCCTTTCTGGCAAGGGATAGGTACAATATCCGAGTAAATCACTAAGATTACTATAAACTCCGGCTTGAGCTTTGTCAAGCCGGAGTCTTTGGTAGCAATAGGGGTAAAACTTTAGGAATAACATGTACCTCGGCAGCAGTAGTTCCAGGCACCTCACCGTCCAGCTCAATATTGATAGGTTGAGCAGTTACTATCTTTAAGCTTGCTGCTTGTAAATAGACCACACCATCAATATTTGTTATCTCCCCACTATACACTTTAGGAAAAAGGCGTAGGATATCCAATTTACTTTTGCGCGGGATCAGCAGTAAATCAAGTAAGCCATCATCTAAACTCGCCTTAGGAAACAGCTTCATCCCGCCACCGATATAAGAGCCATTACCAAAACCAGTGATGATGAATTCACCTTCTATGCTTTGTCCTGGCAGCTCAATATGGGTATGAGAATATTTATAAGTCATCAAAACCTTGAGGGCTGTTAACATAAAGGCGATATGGCCATTTTTTATTCTCTTTTTTATTTTGCCCTTTTCTGCATTGACAGCAAAGCAAGTATCAGCCCCGACTCCAGTATCAAAGCTATTGATATAATATTTTTCTACCATAGTATCTTGCTGCTGAAAACGACAACAACCAAGATCAATATAATTGACTTTCCCATGTTCTAAAAGGGCCCAAAGGCCCTCTTGTTGTCGTGGATAAATATGCCGAGCAAAATCGCATGCAGAACCACTAGGAGCTACAGCAACAATAAGCCCTTCTTTGATCAAAGTGCCATTTTCAACTATAGCATTGATAACTTCAAAAATACTGCCATCTCCGCCAACAACGACTACTATCTCAGCCCTTTGGTCAAGTACAGCCGTACGTACCTGTTGTCGAACATGCCCTGGATGCATATATTCCCAGGAATATTTATACCCATGCCGGTCTAGCTCTGGCATGGTTTTTTCCCACCAAAGACGAGAAGTACCTCCGCCAGCACCAGGATTAACTATGCAATATAGTTTTTTATCCTTGATTTGCTCTTTCATAGGGAAGCCCCTATCCTAAAATAGTATTATCAATAAGGCGGGTAGAGCCAAAATATACCGCCATAGCGACTAAAACCTCGCGGTCAATATGTTGCACTGGCAACAAATTATCTGTCTCTACTATCTGTAAATAATCAACTTTAGCCAGGCTCGCCTTAGCCAATTCGTCAGACATAGCCGCCAAGATAGTAGCTGAATCTCTTTCGCCTGCACGATATAGCTGCTCTGCTTTCTTCACTGCAGCAAACAGCATAGTAGCTTGCTCTCTCTGCTCAGGAGTTAGATAGACATTACGCGAACTCTTAGCTAAGCCATCGGCTTCTCTGATTATCGGCATTCTGTGGAGATTAATATCAAGGTTTAAATCAGCGACCATTCGCTTAAGAATCAAATACTGCTGGGCATCTTTCTGGCCAAAATAAGCATTAAGCGGTTGGATAATATTGAACAATTTCAATACTACCGTGCATACACCGCGAAAATGGATCGGCCTGGTCACTCCGCATAAACGCTGGCCAATAGCTCCAGGCTCTACGTAGGTGGTGTAACCCTCTGGATACATCTCCTGGGCATCTGGAGCAAAAATAACATCGACTCCGGCTAATTCGCAGGCAGCACTATCGGCCTCCATATCACGAGGATAGCGTTCAAAATCCTCATTGGGACCAAACTGCGAAGGATTGACGAAAATGCTCGTCACTACGATATCGTTTTCTCCACGAGCAGCATTGATCAAAGATAAATGCCCCTCATGTAAATACCCCATCGTCGGAACTAGGCCAATACTTTTGCCATCTTGACGCCATTTATTACTCAAATCATGCATTTCATCGATATTATTAACTATGATCATTAACTATCTCTCCTAGCCATTCTTCTGGTAAATATTTTAGTTCTACCCGTTGTCCGGGAGCACATTTTTTTATCACTGTTGACAGATGCTCTCCATCAGGTAAGAGTATATCGCCAGCTGCTTCATATAAAGGCTGCAATACGAACATCCGCTCTTTGAAGCGAGGATGCGGTATTTGCAGCTGATCGCTATTAATTCGCTTATCGCCAAAAAGAATGATATCAATATCCAACTGACGCGGGCCCCAACGAATAGTCCGCTGTCTGCCGGCAGCATTCTCGATGTTCTGGGTATAAGCCAGCAATTCTGTTGGAGATAACCCCGTATTTAAACCCGCTACGATATTAAAATAATCCTCCTGGCCGCTAACCCCCCATGGCTCGGTAACATAGAGCGAAGAAACTGCGGTAAGCTCAATAGCCGGATGGGCGGATAAACGCTGTAATGCTCCCAATAGATATTCCTGACGGTCACCCAAATTACTGCCCAAAGAAAGCCAAACTGCAGCGGACATTAAGATAAGCCGCCTTTCCGATAACTTTTCCACGAGCGCTTGATCTCGACAGCAGCAGGGAACACCATTCCGTTAAATTTAGCCTCTGATTTCTCCACTTTCACCTTCACCTGTTTAACATGGTAATTTTTGAGGATCATTTCCGCCAAATGACCAGCTAAAGCTTCGATAAGATTAAAAGAAGTGGTCTCTACCTCCTGAATGATCTGCTGATATAATTCCGCATAATTGATGGTAGCAGAAATATCATCATCTATAGATGCTTGGGTTGTATCTAAATAACAAATAATACTAATATTAAAAGGCTGCTTTTCCTGTTTTTCTTCGGGATTGACCCCATGAGTAGCCATCACCTTAATATCGCTAAGGATAATCTTATCCAATTTAATTTTTCCCCCTTAAGGTCTGATATGCCTGTAGTGCCCTAACCGTCGCTGCTACATTATGAACCCTGAGAATAGCAGCTCCTTTTTCTATAGAAAAGATTTCTGTAGCTATATTGGCTGGTAAACGCTCTGATATATCCGCTCCACCGCTGATGGTGCCAACAAAACGTTTATTAGACATACCCATCAATAGTGGATAGCCTAAAGCCACTAACTGCTCCTGCTCGCGAACAATAGTGATGCATTGCTCCATGGTCATATCAAAACCAATCCCTGGGTCTAGAATGATTTGCTCCTTCTCCACCCCGACAGCAACAGCTTCAGCAATAGCCGCAGCAAAGAAATCTTTCAACTCGGCCATGATATCTGAAGCAGCAAAAGGGCCACGGAACATCATCACCAGATAAGCATTATATTTCTTGGCTAATTGAGCCATCTGCACTGATGGTTTTCCTGTATTGTTGATGATCGCAGCACCTGCTGCCAAAGCAGCTTCTGCTACTTCTACTTTATCTGTATCAATAGACCAAGGGAGCTCAATATCACCTGCTAGTCGACACAGCAATGGCTGCAAACGAGTCAGTTCATTCTCAGAACTCGCCGGTTGATATCCAGGTCGGGAGGATGCTGCGCCGATATCAATAATATCAGCTCCATCAGCTATCAGTTGCTGCAAATGGTTATATGCCCGTTCTGGATCCAAATAATTGCCGCCGTCAAAAAATGAGTCCGGAGTAACATTCAAAATACCCATAACCAAAGGCTTTGCAAAGGATAAATGTTTCATTCCTACCCCTTATCAATACTTAAATATCTAAAACCATATATTCATCTTTAATAAGCCCTTTCTTCCGCAAAGGCCAGGCGAAAAGCAGTGTCAATACTGCTGGGAACACAAAATGCAGCAAGATCATCGCCAGCCATACTGACCAGCTGCTGCCCATGGCAGCAATAGTTGATATCTGGCCGACTAGGCCGGCAGTCCCCATGCCAGAACCTGTAGCAAGGTTTTCCATCTGCCATACAGTAATGGATAATGGTCCAGTTATCATACCGGCTAAAGTAGGCGGCAGCAAAATAATAGGATGTTTGATGATATTAGGAATCTGCAGCATCGAAGTCCCTAAGCCCTGGGCAAAAAAACCTCCCCAGCCATTGGCCTTGAAGCTCATCACTGCAAAACCAATCATCTGGGCACAACAACCAGCTGTAGCAGCGCCACCTGCTAAGCCTGATAGATCCATCATAATACATAAGGCAGCGCTGGAGATCGGTGCAGTTAAAGCTAACCCGACCAAGGTGGAGACCACTATACCCATAATCAAAGGTTGTTGTTCAGTAGCCCACATTAAGGCACTTCCCAACCACAGCATAAAGTCATTTATGTATGGGCCAAGGAAATAAGCAGCAACATAACCCATGAAAAATGTAACTATCGGGGTGACCATGATATCCAACTTAGTTTCTTTGGATACCATTTTACCAAATTCCGCGCCAATCACTGCTGCGATAAAAGAGCCGGCAGGACCACCAAATTCAGCACCAACAGCACCGGTGATAACTGAAGCAAAAAGTACCAATGGCGGGGCCCCTAAACCATGAGCTACGGCAACGCCAATCGCCGGTCCCATCATATCCATAGCCCAAGTGCCAATATCAACTAAAAAACTCCATCCTAATTGTTCACCGATAGTTTTTACTATTAAGCCCGCTAATAATGAGGCAAAAAGCCCTTGCGCCATCGCGCTAAGGGCTTTAATTAAATACCGGTCAACAGAAAACACAATATCTTTTCTTTTCAGAAACTCTTTTACTTTACCCATTGTACCTTCCTCAGCTATTAGTTTTTGTCTTGCTCAGAATTATTATCCTTACCAAAGGAAATATGAATATCTGGGTCATTCTGATTTAAGTCTTTCATCTCCGGAGCTGACTCAGGTCTGGGGGTCTTGCTTCTTAACTCTAATCTTCTAGTACCAATAGTCTTAGTGTCCGGGTTATCTTCCCCCTGCTCTTCCTCATCACTCTTAAGAGCTGCAGCTGCAGCTTCTGCCATCGCAGCAGAGGCAGGTGGATATTTGCTCATGATCCGATAGAAATCAACTGCTTCAATGGTCTCTTTCTCAATCAAAATCGCTGCAACCTGATGCAGAGCATCGATATGGTCGCTCAGAATCTGCCGGGCGCGATTATAAGCTTCATCCATAATAGCGCGAGCTTCCTTATCAATAGCATAGGCGATGGCCTCGCTGTAATTACGTTCCTGAGAGATATCGCGGCCTAAGAAAACGGTATCTTGCCGTTTGCCAAAGGTTAGCGGTCCCAGTTCATCACTCATACCATAACGGGTAATCATCTCCCGGACAGTATCCGTTGCCCGTTCTAAATCGTTTTGCGCTCCAGTAGAAACATCCTTCAGGACTAAGGATTCAGCCATTCTACCGCCCAATAGCATTACCAAGGAATCCAGCATCTGTGACTTAGTGGCATAATTACGGTCTTCTTTGGGCAGAAGCAGAGTGTAACCGCCAGCACGGCCGCGTGGGATAATAGAAACCTTATGCAGCGGGTCTGAATTAGGCAGGAAATAGGAGACTACTGCATGGCCAGCTTCGTGATAGGCCACCAATTTTTTCTCTTTTTCACTGATGACTTTCGATTTTTTCTCCGGACCAGCGATGACTCGCTCAACAGCCTGCTCTAGCTCTTCCATGCCGATTTTCTTTTTATTATGGCGGGCAGCCAAAAGAGCAGCCTCGTTTAAAACATTAGCTAAATCAGCGCCAGTGAATCCTGGTGTCCGACGAGCAACGACATCCAGATCAACATCCTTATCTAGCGGCTTATCCTTAGCGTGAACATCCAGGATCTGTCTTCTACCAACAACATCAGGGGCATCCACCGTAATCTCGCGGTCAAAACGTCCCGGGCGCAGCAAAGCTGGATCAAGAATATCCGGACGGTTGGTAGCCGCCATCACGATAATACCTTCATTATTGGAGAAACCATCCATCTCAACCAATAATTGGTTCAATGTCTGCTCTCTTTCATCATGGCCGCCGCCTAAACCAGCACCGCGCTGACGGCCGACGGCATCGATCTCATCGATAAAAATAATACAGGGGTTATGCTTCTTAGCCTGTTCAAATAAATCACGTACTCGGCTGGCACCGACACCGACGAACATCTCCACGAAATCAGAACCAGAAATGGAGAAAAAGGGCACGCCGGCCTCACCAGCAACAGCTCTAGCCAACAAAGTTTTACCACAGCCGGGAGGTCCATATAACAGAACACCTTTGGGAATACGGGCGCCAAGAGCGCTAAATTTACGTGGTTCTTTTAGGAAGGCGACAACTTCTTCCAACTCTTCCTTAACCTCATCGACACCTGCTACATCGGCAAAGGTCACTTTTTTATGCGAATCTGTCTGCAACTTAGCACGGCTCTTACCAAACTGCATAACCTTACCGCCAGATCCCTGGCCTTGTTGCATCAAGAAAATAAACAAGCCAACAATCAACAGCATCGGGATCAGCGTTCCCAAGAGAGACAGCCACCATGATGCGACTACAGCATCATAGTTAATGATTACATCATATTCGTTTAGATACTCAGCAATGGAGCTATCCGGAAAGGTGATGGTCCGAAATGCCGTGCCATCAGATAAATAACCGGTAATAGTATATCGCCCTGCATCATTTTCAGCGGCAATAGTGACTTCTTTAATCTGTCCGGCTTCAACTCTGGTTTGGAACTCAGTATAATTCAGATCGGTAACTGGATCCTCCCTGCTAGTCCAAGCATAAAAAGATAATGCTATCAGCACTAACAGAATAAAAATAGTGGAATTTTTTAATAATCTGCTCAAAAAGAGTCTCCTTTCAATCGACCAGCAAAACAGTACCAGCAATTAGACTAATACAGTTTTATATTTTATCATATTTTTTTACCTTTATCAATATGGAAGTATCGGTATGCTCAAGATCTTTTTGCCAAAGTCCGCAAACCCACAGTAATTCTTCATCAGCTACTAAAATTGGCCATGAACTACGTTGATATACTGGTACTCGGTTATCGATAAACATATCTTTGATTTTATATTTGCCACTTTTACCAGAGGAAGCAACAAAATCTCCTTCTCTCCTGGTCCGCCAAATAGCCTTATTAGCTATTTCTAATGGCAAAATAAAGCTAAACATGCCAATAACAGGAAGAGTATCACCGATTACCTGCGCCTGATATTCCCAGCCCCAGTTATCTATGGCATGCCATTGGCCATCTATCTGCAGCGGATAGCTCTCTAAATATTGAGGCAAAGGAGGTTTATCTGCAGCAAAATAAATATTACCTCGACGGTAAGCCTTCAAACCTCCTGGTAAGACTGTACATTGCTCTTCTTTGAGCCTCAGGATTGCTTCCACCTGGTCAAAATTAAGCTCTCTACTCTCACCCATGATTAAAGTATAAGCCTTGCGAATCACCCGCCGCTGCAGAGCTACCGGCAGTTCATTGAAGGCAGTACGCTCTAAAGCATTATCCTCATTAATCCATGCCTCAGCCAAAGCGTTCTCCGCTAAATCCTCTAAAACCTGGTCATCTTGGCGGCAGATATCAGCAGTAGCAATCAAGGCCTCTGTAATGTTAGGATTATAGTCCCTAAGCAAAGGTATTAATTCCAGGCGGATCTTATTACGCAAATATTTAGTACAGGCATTACTGGAGTCCTCCCGGTATTCAAGTTTATTCTCCGCGATATATGCACAAATATCCCTCCGAGAAGCAAAAAGCAGGGGTCTAATAATGTTGTTTTTGATCGGCGACATGGCAGCCAGGCCGGATAGACCGCTGCCGCGCAACAAATGAAGCAAAACCGTCTCTGCCTGATCATCAGCGTGATGAGCCACAGCTATTTTCTGAGCGCCGATTTTTGCAGCCAAAGACCGCAGGTAAGTGTAGCGTTCACGTCTAGCTATCTCCTGCAAATTACCACCTACCGATAACTGGGCAATATCCGCACCGCCGAGAAAAATAGGAACACCATTAATACGGGCAAATTCAGCGACGAATTCTCCTTCTTCATCTGCTTCTGGACGCAGATGATGGTTGAAATTAGCAATAGCCAGATTAAAATCAAGATCCTTTTGCAGCCGGAGTAAAAGATGCGCCAGAGTCATCGAATCACGCCCAGCTGATACAGCAACTAAAACTAATTCGCCAGGCTCGATCAGTTGATATTCTTTAATATAGGCCTTAGTCTTTTTAAGCAGCTCCATTAGTCGCACTCCAAAAAAGAATAGAAACTGGTTTGCAGTTTCTATTCTTTCCACTAAGTTATATTTCCTTTATTTATTATTGATTTAGCCAGCAAGTTTATGCAGATCAAGCAATCTCGCCCATCTGGGCAACCATCACCGTAATATCGTCCTTGATCTTGCCGCTACTGATACTGATGACCTTATCTAAGAGGTATTCTGCCATACTCTGAGGATTATTGACTACAGCCTGGCTAATCACTCTGCTCAACCATTGGCCTTCCTCTTGTGAATCCATATCCAATAATCCATCAGATGCCAGGATAATCATATCGCCAGGGAAGACCTGTTCGTGGATAGTCTCTTGCTCTATGCTGGACAAAATGCCTACCGGCAAACTGCTACCATTGATAACTTTAACAGTGCCTCCTCTTTTAATATAACTAGCCGAACCACCGGTTTTAATAAAATTGACTTTTCCGTCATAGAGGTCCAATACACAAATATCCATGGTTACGAACTGCTCAGCATTGCCGCGCAGTGATAAAACAGAATTGAGCATATTAATAGCGGTCTCCTGGCTAAAACCGGCCTCAAGGAGGCGACTGATCAAAGATATTGCCGCGCTACTTTCAGCAGCAGCTTCCTCTCCACTGCCCATTCCATCGCTGATCATCAAAAGTTGCCTGCCATCATCGAGTAAAATGCTGCCGCCAGTATCACCACAAACACTTTTGCCATCTTTAGCCAATTGGGCTTTGCCGATTGAAAGGGTATGCGCACCAGCAGCCAGCAGCTGATAATGACAACGGCCAGTGCACTCCTTGCCACCGCAAATATTTTCATAGACATTAAAAGTACATCCTAAGAGACGGCTGACCTCTTCCTCGATTGCCTGGCGGCAATATACCTCTCCGGGACACTCAATGAACTGAACCCATACCCCCACCGACTTTTCTGTTAATGAGGTAATACCCGCGGCCTCCACAGGCATTCCTCTCTTGGCAATAGCCTTTTCTAATTCCCTCTCTAAAACTTCCCTCTCCTCGCCAAAATCACTGACATCCTTAGAAATCTTTTCCATCAGGTCAGAGACGCCAGACAATTGAGCGCTGATCAATTTACCAGTACTTTGTTTTTGCATTTGCCAATAATTATTGCGGCACTGCATGTCAAATAAGCAATTAACGGTAGCTATTAACTCTTTGATATGCGGACACCGCTTAGCAAAGTTTTCCGGTGCATCTTTAACTTCTGCTACACCATTTTCACGGACTGATTCAAATAATGAAATAATACCTCTAAAGGTCTGCTGATAATCCATCTCCCAACAAATATCGCGCAAAGAGCATTCGCTACATAATTGATGTGAAAGCTGTTCCATCGAAGCACGAATACTATCTTCTTCACTCATTGGCTCGCTGGTCGAGATCTCGTCCATAGATTTACTCAAATCCCGAAAAAGCCAACTGGCATTCCTAAGTTTACGCACTGCCAGCATCAGCAAACGCTCATTTTTCTCTTCTTTGGCCGATTTTAATCCCGTAGCAGAGAAAGCTCGTCCCAGTTTTTTGCTAACCTTAGCGGGAATCAGCAAGAAGATAATTGCCGCAATCGCTGAGGATAGTAATCCACTGCTGATTTCGCTGGAACTAAGCATATAAAGAGCCAGGATCATATTGCCAAGGATAAAGCCAATAGCAGCACCTATTCTGCCAAAACTAGCAAAAATGCCTGCTAATAAGCCAGAAAAAGTATATGTAGCTATCACCGAGGGAGCGATAACTTCTGATAAGCTAGGGACAATACCCACCAGAGCGCCGATAGCCGCTCCGGCCCCGCCTCCGCCAAGATAGGCTACCAGCATAATTAACAACCGGCTAAAAAGCCCCTGGATATCTACTGTACCAATACTAAAACCATTAAGGCCGCAGACAACGCCCATTCCAGCCATGAAAATGCAGACGATCTCATCTGCTGAAAACCGTCGCGCTACATCAAAACGGCGGATAGCAGTAAGAATAACCATAAAGACGATTGACATGCCTCCGGCGATGGCACTTTCAAAAATACTGATCATTAATTGATAATCAGTAAAAGTAGTCAATGCCATCAACAACCCTTTGGCAACCATTACTGAAGCTACCACCATGGCTGGTACAACAAACCACTGTTTTTTGCTATCGACATTATATAGCAAAAAAATAACGGTAAGTAAAACAATGATCGCAGCATAAACAAGAAAAATCTGACCCTGCATAACCGTATAAAGGCCTAATAAGCCCGGCACAGCATAAATAGCGCCTTTTTTAGGATAAATAACTAATGCTGCCGCAATAAATCCAGGAGCAAAAGGATATAAACCTCCCAGTATCTGCGCTCTGGCTAATAAAAATGCTGCTATTGATAATAATGCGATACGGAGGATATTTGTATAAGTCGTGGTTGAGGATTTTTTGTTTGATGCGAATATTGGCTTCGCTGCCGCCTCACCGGTAGTTCTTTTAAATGGATATATCCGCGGAGTATCCGACATATTTCTTCACCTCTTATTTCACTTAACTTTTTAGTGCTCGTCCTCATTATAGAGTATCGTTAAGAAGAAACTTGTCGGAGCTTGCCATAAAGCACAAATTTCTACATAAAGCCAGCTAAACCAGAAATTGGATTAGGTCGAGAAGTGCAAATATGGTAGTATGATATATATTACATAAGATTGGAGTGACTTTATGAAGAAACGTGTAAAATTTATGGTAACCCTGTTGTTGTTAAGCGCCATGGTTCTTGTTCCTGTATCAGCATTCGCAGCATCCGATAGGTGTTCTTCGTGTAATAGCAACAATTATAATATCAGCTGCAATGCCAGTGATAATGGTATTGATGATAGCGTATCCCGTAGTGATAGTAAGGCTGATTACTCTACCACCTGTAATAATGCTAATAGACTAAATAACGCTACATATAATTGTTCAGGCAATAGCATCCCCCAAACTACTAATAGTGCTAACTGCAATGCTAGCTGCTATGATAATAATAACAGCAATAATTGCATTAAATACTTCACTAATGACTCTACCAGTGATTCGTGGCTAACCAATCTAAAAAATTATTTGCTCAGCTATCTCCAGGGATACGCCAATTCGGGCCTTTTTGCATCGAACGGAGATGATGCTATCCCTGTTTTTAAGATGAATGCAACGGATAATACCAGCGATATCCTTGATGATACATATGCGCTAGAGGTTATTAATCTGGTCAACCAGGAAAGAGTTGCTGCTGGTTTGGACGAGCTGGTCATCGACGAGGGGCTATGTGAAGCCGCTGCTGTACGCGCAGCGGAGATTCAATCTTTGTTTAGCCATACCCGCCCCGACGGAAGCAGTTGCTTTACTGCCTTAGAAGATATCGGTGTACAATACACTCTAGCGGGAGAAAATATTGCCATTGGCCAAGCAAGCCCGCAAGCAGTGGTACAAGCATGGATGGAAAGCCCTGGACACCGGGAGAATATCCTTAACCCTTCATTCACCAGGATAGGAGTAGCATCACTGGCCAATAGCGATGGCAATTATGGTGGATATGCTTGGGCACAATTTTTTGCCAACTAAAAACGGCAATTATTTATACCCAGATATCATCAATACCATGACATCATTTTTATGCATATTACAACAACAAAAGAGAGCCTAATGGCTCTCTTTTCTTTCACCAAAAAGATTCTTACTCATATTCTGTAGTATCATAGCATAAATGAGGAGGTCGTCAATGATGAAAGATTGCCCGGGCATCGCTATGCCGTGCGGAGATAATTGTCCTAGAGTGGGGTATGGTTTTGTGCCAATCCAGGATGTAAACCGTTTCTATGACTATGAATCAGCCCTGATCACTGGTTCAGTTTTTCCTGATTTAATATATCCCAAAGGAAAATATGGACCAAGAGAAAACTTTTTTGATTAACTATAACAATAAGGAGGACCCACAATGACTGCAGAACAAGCCGCCATGATGCTGCAATTACAGCAGGTTGGCATGACCATGGATGATTTAAGGGAGTATCTTGATACTCATCTTTATGATACGTATGCTATAGAACGTTTTAATATGGCTGCTGCCGAATACGCCGCTCTCCAGGAAGAATACTCCAGAACCTATTCACCACTCACCTGGCGGGATCAGGATAATAGTACCACTGAATGGGCCTGGGGGCTCAGCGATTTCCCCTGGGATTATTAAGGAGGATAAACTATGTGGATTTATGAAAAAAAATTGCAATATCCAGTAAAAGTTAACAGCACCAACCCACGTTTAGCCAAACTTTTAATGACTCAATATGGGGGACCAGATGGCAATTGAGGCTGAATATAAAATACCGCCGAGCCATTACTCTACTTGCTGTGAAAACGCTTATTCTGCAGAAGCGCTGCGCACCAGCTCCTGATAATTACGGCCCCAGATCTCCATGGCGTCCATGATCGGACGCATGCTATTGCCCAAATCGCTGAGGGCATACTCAACACGCGGCGGTACCTCTGGATAAACAGTGCGAGTGATCAATCCATCAGCCTCCATAGCGCGCAGATTTTCGGTCAAAACCTTCTGACTGATGCCGGGGATTGTCTTCAACAGCTGGTTAAAACGCTGCTTGTCCTCCATACGCAGATTGCGGATAATCAATAATTTCCACTTATTGCCGATCAGCTGTACAGTGGTAGCTACCGGGCAGATAGGCAGCTCATCTTTGGTCAACATAGCATTATTACCTCCTCCGTCTAATTTTTGTGGTACAAATTATTTGATGCACTTTTTCAACGCATATTTCCTAGTTTTTAACATTAAGTACAGATTTTCAAAGTTATATTTTTTATCCAGATTCATTAACTCTATTGCCTACAGCCATGCAGCTGTAGCGTTTTTTTGGGAGAAAATGATTGTAAAATAAATTTTTAATAACTAAAATCTGCTATCAAAAAGCCCATAAGTATCAAAAAGTAACTTACATAGTTAAAGATACCTGAATCCCTATTATACTGTAAGTTCCGTGATTAAGCAAGTTGCATAAAGACAGCGCACCAATCACTGGCTACAACTGGTTTAGGCGTCCCCTAACAAACGGTTTGGATGAATAGCTAGGACAGGCTCATGGGTCAGCTAATAGTTACTAAAAGGTAAGCTGATAATAAAAAAGTGCGTACTTTACACCCTGCTTGAGGGCTGTTTATAATAAAGCCAGAAGCTAAGAGAACGGCCGCTTAAAGCTTGCTACAACAACACTCTGCACAATCACCTAAAATTTAAAGGAGGAATAAAAAATGAAAATCGCAGTCATAGGAGCAAATGGTAAAGCCGGAAGACTGATTGTTAAAGAAGCTGTCCAAAGAGGATTAGATGTTACCGCAGTGATCAGAGGAGAAAATCAGACCGAAGCCCCCAAAGCGATCACCAAAGACCTTTTTGATCTGACAGCAGAAGATCTGAAGGGATTTGACGTCGTAATCGATGCTTTTGGCGCCTGGACGGAAGATACGCTGCCATTGCACAGCAGTTCGCTAAAGAAGCTCTGCGACCTGCTATCTGGTACAGCTATCCGCTTATTAGTTGTAGGTGGTGCTGGTAGCCTCTATGTGGATTCACAACATACCACCTGCCTGGCAGATAGCCCAGATTTCCCCGATGGGTTCAAGCCTCTTGCTGCGGCAATGGCAAAAGCGCTGGGTGAGCTGAGGCAAAGAAACGATGTTCAATGGACATATCTCAGCCCTGCTGCAGATTTTCAGGCAGATGGTGTCCGCAGTGGCAACTACCTACTCGGCGGGGAAGAATTGACACTTAACTCCCATGGGAAAAGCGTAATCAGCTATGCAGACTATGCCATAGCCATGATCGATGAGGCAGAAAACGGCCAGCATATTCAGCAACGGATCAGCGTAGTCAGTGATTAAACCATACTTTTACAATACTGAAATTAGCAATCCTATCATCAAGCCAGACCTGTAATACAATAAAACATAACACCATTATGTGACCATACTACTATTTAACAATAATTTATTTTGGGAGGTAAAAATCATGAACAAGAATACTTATACCAGTGTAAAGCTCACTAAAGGCGAAATGAATGTCTATGATTTCGGAACTATCCGGCTGCATGCTTATAAAACTAACGATCTGATCGACGATGAGGTCTTTGTTGTCGAAAAGGACGGAGTGGCGGTGATCATCGAATCCCCTTGTTTCTTTGATAATATTCAAGAATTGGCTGAATACCTGCAAGATCTGGAGATAGCCGGAATACTGGTAGCCTACCATGGTGCTGGGGCAACTTTCATGCCTGAAGCTCCTAAATATGCTACCGCCAATGCAGTGGAATACTCTCAGAATGGTGGCGGCAAAGCGCTGATCGATAATTTCACTGCTGCCTTTGGCGACAGCTTTGACAGCTCAGTGCATCAGATCACTAATATTATTGGCGAAGGTCCTATCACCATAGGCGGCATCAATTTCATTATTCATCAGACTGCCGAGGCCTTTGATATCGAGATTCCAGAGATTAACGCTGTTTATACTCATATGCTGGGGCATGACTGTCACTCTATTGTGGCCGGAGCTGCTCATGCTGACGCCATCATTGATCAGCTTGAGGGCTATATAGCTAAAGGCTACGATCTCATTCTGACTTCTCATTATACCCCAGAGGATCTCAAGGACGCAGCAGTCAAGATTGCCTATATCCAGGAGCTAAAAAAGATTGCTGCCGGCTGCGCGAATGCTGATGAGTTCAAAACAGCGGTGCGTCAGCAATACCCCAATTACAGCGGTGACAATTATCTGGATATGACAGCAGGATTCTTCTTCGCATAAGCGAAAAGCAATTTAGTAAGCATTGTTGCTGGTGCTGATCTGGAGGATGACCATGAATATTTACCCAAGCTATCAACAACGCCTGAACCAGGCTAAAGAATTATTGCAGACCGCCGACTACCTGCTAGTCGGCGGTGGAGCTGGGCTCTCTGACGCTGCCGGGCTCCACTATGACGGAGAGCGTTTTCGCGAGCATTTTGCTCCCTTCATCGCCCAATATGGCTTTAGCGATATGTATACCGCTGGGTTTTACCCTTTCCCTACAGAAGAGGAAAAATGGGCCTACTGGGCACAGCATATTGAGGTCAACCGCTACCAGCCGCCTGCTACCCAACTCTATCTGGAATTGCATCACCTGGTTGAGACCAAAGATTATTTCGTGCTCACCACCAATGTTGATAGCCAGTTCAGCAAAGCGGGTTTTGTACCGGAAAAAATCTTTGCCGTTCAAGGCGACTATGGCCTTAATCAATGCGCCCGTGCCTGCCATCTCCAGCTCTATGATAATCAGGCGCTGGTCGAAGCAATGGTATCCCAGACTAAAGACTGCCGCATCCCCAGCAGTCTGGTGCCACATTGTCCGGTCTGCGGTGGACCTATGGAAGTCAATCTTCGCAAAGACAACTATTTTGTGGAGGATCAGCAGTGGCATGATTCAGAGGAGCGTTACGCAACTTTTCTCAAACGTGCTGCTAGGCACAAACTGGTGTTGCTGGAGCTAGGGGTTGGCTTTAACACCCCGGGGATTATCCGCTACCCCTTTGAGAGGATGACCTATCAGCAGCCTGATACCTGGCTGATCCGTCTCAATTCGCGGCAGCCAGAAGGCGTCAGGGAAAACCAAGGCAAAACGATCTCTTTTGGCGAAGATATGAGCCAAGTTATCAGCGACTTTCTGCTTTAAGAGTAAACTGCATCATATAAATGGCAGTAGTGATATTTATAAAAAGATTGTATAGCAAAACTTATCTTCTTTATTTGCTTGTTAGACAGATCATAAAGATAACATGTCCGCAGTACAGTGAAGATATCACTGCTGTTGAAAAAAGTGAATACAACCTAGCTATAAAAAAACAAGCCCATACTGTAAAACCCGGTTCTTTGGGAACCGGGTTTTTATTATCTAAAGCACAAGAACTGCACTACAAATGTTATTGTCTGAATCTTTGATTCCACTCTAAAATTTTTCTTGGCCAAAGTTCTTCTCCAGTTGTGCTAAAAACAAGGAAGTAGCGGGCGAAAGGGGCTGAAACTTTTTCCATACCAATACCAAACGAGCCTCCAGACGCGGCTGCAATGGGCGAAAGCAAAGGCAGCTTTCCCCACCAGTATTGACCAGTTTATCAAGGGTCAGCGCATAGCCAAATCCCTCTTCCACCATCAGCGCTGCATTATAAATAAGATTGTAGGTTCCCACGATATTAAGACGGGCAAAATCCCTACCATACCAGCCGGAAAGCTCATTACGTAGCAAAGCCTGACGGGAAACGAGCAAAGGCAGCCCATCCAGATGCTGCGGGCTGATAGCGGCTTGTCCTGCCAGAGGACTATCGCGGCGCATCAAAAGCCCCCAACTATCAGTTGCTGGCAACTGAAGATGATCATATTTCTCGATATTGGCAGTACCGATCAACAGACCAAAATCGATCAGACCTTTATCGAGCCGTTCCATCACCTCTTCAGCGTTACCGCTAAAGATATGGTAACGCAGCAAAGGATACTGATCTTGCAGCTCCCTAGCAGTACGCGCTAGCAGACGCATAGCATCAGTCTCGCCACCACCAATCGTTATATCGCCACTGATATTCTCACTATGATTATGCAGCTCGGCCGTGGTCTTATCGGCTAATTCGACTAGCTCCTCAGCACGCCTGCGCAGCAACATACCAGCATCAGTCAAGACAAGGTGACGGTTTTTCTGTCCCCGTTCAAAAAGTTTTGCCCCCAATTCCTCCTCTAACTCCATCATCTGCCGCGAAAGCGTCGGCTGGGTGATGTGCAGAAACCCTGCCGCTCTGGAAATGCTCTCTTCTCTAGCCACGGCCAGAAAATATCTTAATACCCTCAGTTCCATAGTAAACTGCCTCCTCCACTGATAAATATCAGCATAGCAAAAAATCATATGCTTTTCAAGCATATATAATTATTTAATATAGGTATTAGACATTTATTATAGCGATGCTTATACTAGAAAATGAAAGGAGGCCAGAAAATGCGCTTAGATGTGAAACAAACCGCAGCCGTGGCCGATAATCTACGCGCAGCTGATTGTCAA
>CALYAP010000059.1 GCA_944393575.1 uncultured Clostridia bacterium | reverse complement strand
TTCCTGGCAGGCTAACCTGTTCCATAGGGAGCCAGCGGACAAAACCGCATACCAGGATGATAGCCACAGTCAGCAGCAGCAGATTAAAAATACGCTGCTCTGGCTGCCCCTTATGAGCGGCCTTTCTTCCATAGATAAAGATCAGCAAGAGGATACTCAGACCTAGCAACGCCATGCTGCCTGATAAAACAATAGTCATTCTCTCTACCTCTTTATTACGCTTGGGCTAAGTACGATGATTATCTGCCAAAGTGCTTGTCCGGTGAATATGCCAGTAAAATCCCTTACGAACTGCTGCCGGGCAAGCGAACAAGGATAAATTCAAGATAACATAAGACCTGGGGAGAAAAAAAGCCAACACTGTCGGATACTACCATAAATGAGCAAAAATTACCTAAAAAGACTAATTGTTGCTTGCGCTGCAAACCAGAAGTGATATACTTGGACTATATCCAATACTCAGTCTGCTGATAAGCTGCTGACCCAGGAAAGAGGCGAACCATATGCTGCCATCACCCGAAAGAATGCAAATGATCACTGACAAATGTCTGGAACTATTTGATAGTGGAAGCAATCTCAATGCAGCGCAGGTAGCTATCGAACTATTGAGCCTACCCGAGCTGCCAATGCATTGTCCGGACCATCACTTTCTGGTTCCGGCAGCATTGTTTACTGCTGCGCACAGCCATCTCGGCAACAGCAAAGCCGCATTGGAAAAAGACCTGCGTAAAACCAGGGCCCGCGTCTCCTCGCTGCAGGGCGGCATCTGCGGAGAATATGGTTGCTGCGGAGCAGCGGTAGGAGCCGGGGTCTTCGCCAGCATCTGGAATAAAACAGCGCCCCTGTCGAAGGAGCATTGGGCTGCCGGCAATGAACTGACCGCACGCTGCCTGGCCTCGATCGCTACCGTTGAAGGACCGCGCTGCTGCAAGCGGGTTACTTATCTCACGCTGCAGGCAGCTATGCCGGCCAGCCGCGAGCTGCTGGGGGTTGATCTCGGCGAATTCCCCCACATCGTCTGCCAGCATCATCAACGCAGCAAAGAATGCCGTGAGCAGGCCTGTCCTTTCTTTCCTCCTCAAGACTGATTCAAAATATCACTATTCATAAAGCAGAGGAACTTATCAACCAGTTCCTCTCTTTTTTATGCTCTCGTTCATCAGGTTTTCGTCCTCTTAGCGCCGTCATAACAACGGAGATAAGAGCTGTACAGCAGCAATCAACGGCAGCAAATAGACTTGCCGGATGATTATCAGCACCTGTAAGCACAGCATCATTGTCGTTGCAAGAACATCAGGATCGCCAGAAATAAATGCATCAGGCAAATACCATTCCTCATGAATAAGATCTCCCTAGCCAAGATCTGTATCTTCTGGGGCAGAATCATCAGGCAACAGGATTACGGTAACTAAGAAACAAACAATCGGCGCTGCAATATCACCATCCTGGTAATAGCTAGCGCCAATTATTATTAACAACATATTAGGCAGGGATCGGCACGTAAAAAGACTTTACAAGCAGACAGGGGATAGCTATAATTAAATATAGACAATTATACTAAGTACGCGATTATGGAATGAGGTGCAAATCCTCAACGGGCCGGCCACTGTAACGCAGAGCCTCTTTTCTAGTTGAAAACAACAGCCATTGGCGTAAGCTGAGAAGGCGAAAAGCAGGCAAAGATGCGGAGTCAGGATACTTATCGCGTAAAGAAGACTTCTAGGCAAAGCAATTTTCCAATACCGGTGCTATCAGCAACCGGTTTTTTTTATCAAACACTTATTAAAGCGGAACTGCGCTCATACAGCGGCACTGCGTTCAGAGATACCTCAGCTAACAGCAGGAGGACAGTTTATGAAGGACGCTTTTTCCACCTATCATCCTGTGGTCAATTTCATCTACTTCACCCTAGTGCTGGTATTCGCGATGTTTCTAATGCATCCGGTCTGCCTGGCGCTCTCCTTCATCGCTGCCTTCACCTACTCACTGCGGCTCAACGGCAGGCGGGTGCTTCGTTTCAATCTCAAATACATGCTGCCGCTGATGCTGCTCACCGCGCTGCTTAATCCCCTTTTCAACCACCAGGGTATGACCGTCATCACCTATCTGGGCACCGGCAACCCCTTAACTTTGGAATCGATCCTCTACGGGCTGGCAGCAGCAGCGATGCTGGTAACAGTGATTGGCTGGTTCAGCTGTTATAATGCGGTGATGACCTCAGATAAATTTATCTATCTCTTCGGACGCATCATTCCCTCGCTCTCACTGCTCTTTTCAATGGTGTTGCGCTTCGTGCCCCGCTTTAAGGCACAGCTCAAAACAGTCTCTGCGGCTCAGCGCTGTATCGGACGCGATACCTCCACCGGTACGCTCCGCCAACGGGCGCGCCATGCCATCGCTATCATCTCCATTATGACCACCTGGGCACTGGAAAACGCCATCGAAACAGCTGACAGCATGAAGGCGCGCGGCTATGGCTTGCCAGGGAGAACAGCCTTTTCTATCTACCATTTTGAGCGCAGGGACAAGCAGGTTTTGCTCCTTATTCTCTGTTTAGGAGTCTATGTACTGATCGGCGCCATCTATGGCAGCCTGGGCTTCAGCTATTTTCCGGCGCTGCGCTATGCGCCAATCACCCCTTACAGCATCAGCGTCTTTATCGCCTATCCGCTGCTGCTAACGCTACCGCTGATTATCGACCGAAAGGAGGATGCCAGATGGAAAGCGCTCACTGCCAATTCCAAATCAACAGCTTAAGCTTCAGTTATCCAGGCAGCAAAAGTCCAGCGCTGTACAAGCTGCACCTGCAGGTAGAACGCGGGCAATTTTTAGCACTCTGCGGCCCTTCCGGCAGCGGCAAAACGACTCTGCTGCGGCTGCTCAAGCCTTCTCTGGCTCCTCATGGTCAAAGAGAGGGCGAGCTGTTTTTTGCCGGCACGCCTCTCGAAGAGCTTGATGCCCGCAGCCAGAGCAGCCGGATCGGTTTTGTGATGCAGAGCCCGGATAACCAGCTGGTCACCGATAAAGTTTGGCATGAACTAGCCTTTGGTTTGGAAAGCCTCGGCGCTGATCAGCAGACTATCCGCCGCCGGGTAGCGGAGATGGCTGATTTCTTTGGCATAGAGGGCTGGTTCCACCGCGATGTGACCACTCTCTCCGGTGGACAAAAACAACTGCTCAACCTGGCTGCGATCATGACTATGCAGCCGGAAGTATTACTGCTCGATGAGCCGACCGGACAGCTGGATCCCATCGCTGCGGGGGAATTTCTCGCCGCGCTAGGCAGGATCAACCGCGAGCTCGGCACCACAATCATTATCAGCGAACACCGGCTGGAAGAGGTCTTTCCTTATAGCGACCGTGTTGTCGTCCTCGACGAGGGCCAGATCATCGCCAACGCCCCTCCGGCCGAGACCGGGCTGCTGCTCCGCCAAAGCAAGCATGCCATGTTCGCCGCTATGCCCGTGCCAATGCGGGTCTGGTCAGCTGTTGATAATCGACTGGCCTGTCCGGTAACCGTCCGCGAAGGCCGCCAGTGGCTCAATCAGCTGGTAGCAGAGCGGCAGCAGCAGGAATTCTTTCCCCTGCCACCGACACCTGCCTCCCCAACAGCGGACAGCCAAACCGCTGCCATTACACCGGCAATATCCATGTCAGGCGTCTGGTTCCGTTATCAGCAGCAGGACGAAGACGTCCTGCGTGGAGTAGATTTACAACTCTTCCCCGGCGAACTGCTGGCAGTGATGGGCGGCAATGGCGCCGGCAAAAGCACGCTGCTTTCGCTATTGACCGGGCTTTATCAACCACAGCGCGGCACTATCAAAATCGAAGGAAGAGATGCTGCGGAAATTTCCAATCAGGAAAAATTTACCGGACTTTTGGGAGCACTGCCCCAGAATCCGCAGGCGCTTTTCGTCAAGAAAACCGTTGGCGAAGATCTGGCAGCACTATTAAAAGAGCAGGGGCTCTCTGACAAGCAACAGCAAATACGGCTGGAGCGGGTAATAGCTCTCTGCCGGCTGCAGGGTCTGCTGGACCGCCACCCTTATGATATCTCCGGAGGTGAGCAGCAGCGCGCTGCCCTGGCCAAGGTCTTGCTGCTGGAGCCGCGCATTCTCCTGCTTGATGAGCCCACCAAAGGGCTGGACGCTGATTTCAAACAGGTGCTGGCCGCTATCCTGCGTCAGCTATTGCAGGACGGGGTAAGTATCCTGATGGTCAGCCATGATATCGAGTTCTGCGCTAAGCATGCTCACCGCTGTGCCATGGTCTTTGACGGACGCATTGTCAGCGAAGGACCGGC
Organism: uncultured Clostridia bacterium; assembly: GCA_944393575.1. Taxonomy (GTDB): domain Bacteria; phylum Bacillota; class Dehalobacteriia; order UBA4068; family UBA4068; genus HGM13862. The sequence goes on along the minus strand of CALYAP010000059.1, from coordinate 34,377 downwards.
CAGGGAATTCTTCGCCGGCAATAGTTTTTACACCACTTCAGCCAATCGCATGGCCCGTCACCTATTGCCAGAAGCAGTAACGGCTGAAGATATTATCATTGCCCTGGAGGGCAGCAACCCCACAGCACCTGATAATGACCAGCTGGCAAAGGCAGAAATGCCCCTAGCAACCGATAATAATCCGGATAAGAATCAGGAAGAAAACAAAGCCGAGCCAACTGCAAGCCAGCCAGCTGAAGCTGCCAATGAACAAGGAACGGCAAATAATAGCTCCCTTAGCGCTGGCATCGCATCCTCCACATCATCAACAGATAATGACAACATAGCTAACGCAACAGCAGATATGATCCCTGCTAGTCAATCCGCTCTAGCGGAGGAGCCGCCGCTAGAGCGCAGCAGCGCTAAGCGTACTTATCCTGTATATAAGACGGTGCTGGCCATTGTTCTCTGGCTTTTTGCCGGAGCTTTGATCGCGCTGCTGATCCATGAATGGCAGGATCTGCCAGAATTCGCCGTTTGGCAAGCCCAAGCTAATTTCTCCCGCCAATTATGGCTTTATGCCGGAGAAGTGCTGCTGGCGATAGTGGCGATAATCACCGGCCTATGGCTGCTGCCGCGACGCAGGCAGCAAACAGATACCACGCTGCCGGGGGGACAAAAGCTCTCTCCCCGTACTAAAGCAGCGGCAATACTGGTGATATTGCTGATACCGCTGACCATTTTTATCGGCGAATATTATCTAGGTGCACGTAAATACTTCTTTATCTCCCTGCTGATCATTCTGGAGGCAATGCTGCCCTTTGCGCTGATTTTTGAAGGACGCCGTCCGCAAGCGCGCGAATTGGTCACCATTGCTGTGCTCTGTGCTATCGCAGTGGCCGGCCGGGCGGCGTTTTTTATGTTGCCACAGTTTAAGCCGATGCTGGCGCTGGTGATCATTGCCGCGGTAGCCTTCGGCGGAGAGGCTGGTTTCATCGTCGGCGCAGTCTCTGTCTTTGTCTCCAATTTCTTTCTCAGCCAGGGGCCATGGACTCCCTGGCAGATGTTTGCGATGGGGCTGATTGGCTTCATCGCTGGAGTGCTCTTCCGCAAGGGGTTGATCAGCCGCAAGCCCTTGCCGCTAGCCATTTTTGGCGCGCTGGCGACCTTTTTCATCTATGGTGGCATCATGAATCCTGCCTCGGTACTGATGTTCCAATCAGAACCGACATTGGGGATGTTCATTACCTCCTATGCACTAGGGATGCCGATGGATCTGGTCCATGCTGCTTCCACCTTTTTCTTTCTGCTGGTTATCTCCCGCCCCTTCCTAGAAAAGCTGGATCGGCTCAAAAATAAATATGGCATGATGAATAGCCGTAACCAACCGATGACCACTCCGCCTTCCAGCTGATTTTTCTGTCATTACCCATGTTATAAGAATCTGTCATATTCAACATAGGTCATCATAAATGCAAACTACTGGTTCAGCAATAATACAGCGAGCCAGTAGTTTTTTAATCGATGTAAATAGGCATTGAACTGGCGATGAGTTCTCTTTTAGCATCAAAACGCCAATAAAAATTCACCCAAAATTCACCATAAAATTAGCACTCGCCGCTTGACAGTGCTAACAAAAGGTGTTACTATATAATCATCAAGAGAGAGAAAAGATCCCCCCTCTAGTTGATAGCAAGCGGCTGTGGCCGCTAATGATAAACGAGAATGCTCATAAAGAAAGGAGTAATGACTTATGTTGCCAAGCATTTTTAGAGAAAATTTATTTGATGACTGGATGGATCTGACCTTTGAAAGAGAATTTTTTGGCAGAAAGAATCCCCTGTGGGACAAGCAAGATAAAAACTTGATGAAAACCGATGTCAAAGAAACTGATACCACCTATGAACTGGATATCGATCTGCCTGGCTTCCAAAAAGATCAGGTGAGCGTCAAACTGGAAGATGGGTATCTGACCATCAATGCCACTAAAAATGTAGATAAGGATCAAAAAGATAAAAAAGGCCAATATATCCGCAAAGAACGTTATAGCGGCTCCATGAGCAGAAGCTTTTATATCGGCGATGCGGTGAAGGAAGATGAGATCAAGGCTAAATTTGCCGACGGTATCCTCCAGCTGACTATCCCGAAGAAAGATCAACCACAGATAGAAGGTGGTAAATATATCGCTATCGAATAATAGCGAGCCTGTTTGCTGGCTAGCAAATTAAAGAATGCTAATTAACAAGGCCCCTTTTTCAAGGGGCCTTTCTTTTATCCTTCAGCAAGTGCCATACTATAGCAACTAAACGCCACACTATAGTAACTAAATGCCACAGCCACACTATATCAACTAGAGAACTCCCCGCCGAAACGGCGGGGAGTTCTCTTTTTTATCCTGGGTAGTATCTTTAGTTGACGCTTGAGCCATCATTAATCATCATAATCGATATCATAGGAGATAACAGCGCCAGTGCTGGCATTGATATCATAACTATATTCAACACGGCCACTGCGGAACTCTACCTCGTAGACCGTCCGACCATCATCACGGTCCAACTCTGCCCGAAGACCAGTAACATCGCCGGAGGAGAGACCAGCCTGAGCCAGGGCGATACTTTGGGCTTCAGCTGCAGTGATTAAAGATGAACTATTATTGTTAGTGGTATTATTACTTGTGTTGTTGGTATTATTATTGGTGTTGCTTGTAGTATTATTGCTGGTATTACCGTTATTAGCAGCATTATTGCCATTACCATTATTAGCCTGATGGTGGTAATAGTAGTCATCATCAACATCTTTATCCCAGGAGAGAATATCACCGGTTAAGGCATCGATTTCATAATCATACTCAAAGCCGCCAGCGTAGAACTCTACTTCGTAGCTATCCCGCTCAAAGAGGTCATCTTCATAATCGAGCACTACTCTCAGGCCAGTGACTTCGGAAGCACTCAGGCCAGCGGCCTCTAAGGCTATCGACTGAGCCTTTGCTTCACCGATGAAAGAAGATGAAGAACTAGTATTGGTAGAACTATTATTGCTGCTATTATTACTGGTATTATTATTCTGCCAATAATAATCATCGTCATGGTCGATATCGCGGGAGATTATGGACCCGGTAGTAGCGTCGATCTCATAATCATACTCAACATTATCAACATAGAACCCTACTTCATAAACCAAGCGGCCATCATCATAATCCAGCTCGATCTGAATTCTTCTAGCCGTGTCTTGGTCTGTGCCTGCATCATCAAAAGCTATCTGCTTAGCAACAGACTGTTGGATATAGCCGGCGCTACTAGCAGTACCGGTAGAAGACACACCCTGCAGCTGGGTTTCTTTAGAAGCGCTCAGCAGATTGAGATCATTGATGCAAAGCTGTGCCAAGCCTTCAAAAGTCCACATGCCAGTGGTATCCTGCTGGAGGATATTTTGAATCAAAGCTGCTTTGCCAACGGAAATACCGTAGGTATCAGCCAGCTGCTGCAAGGACTGGTCGTCAGTGATGGTCTGGCTGAGAACCGCGCCAGAAATCGAACTGGCGGATAACAGCTGTTCGATCTCTGCTGTTAAACGTTCCTGCAAGGCAGCGCCTTTAGCAGCGTCGTCATTCTCGACGGAAACAAGGACGGAGTTCCTCAGCTCATCGATATAGCCGTTTTTGAGCATCGAGCCGATGATCGCATTAACAGCGACATCAAGATCAACGCCTTTCAGATCCATACCGTCCAAGATGACATTAGCATCGTCATTGAGAGCATTAGCTTTAACAACTTCTTCTGATCTATTGATACGTATTTCTACACTGGGATTGACATCGATGCCAATGATGGAGTCAACACCATAGTTAGCATTATAACCCCACAGGCCAACCGCTAATAGGAGAGCTGCGGCAGCGGCTCCGGCCCAAATTTTCCAACGGTGAATTGGTTTGCGTGTTTTTTTCTCGTTCATGGCTATTACCGCTCCTTCCTGATCATTACACTGGGAGAGGATCTGCTCCAGACGATCGGGAGCAGCATGGCGGATAGCTTCGGCTAGCCTTACTTCAATGTCCCGGTCAGTCATTGCGCGTCCTCCTTCGTCAGGTATTTTTTTAGTTTGATAAGGGCTCGGCGATACTTAGAGAGAACAGTAGCCAGCGGTAGGTCTAACAGTTCGGCGATCTCCCGGTGCTTCATTCCGGTCAGGGCGTGCAGGGTGACGATCTGCCTTTCTTCATCACCCAGGGAATTGATAGCTGCTGCTAATACTATCCGGTCTTCATCGGTGACCTGATGTGAAGCCAGCGAGGCTAATCCCCAGTCTGCGGGAGCAGTAGCGGTATGACGCTTTCTTTCCCGCAGCCGCATCAGCGCCAGATGGCGGGTGATAGTGAGCACCCAGGCCATGGGCTTACCCTGCGGCCGATAAGTTGCTGCTGCAGCATAGGCTTGCAAATAAACGTCCTGCATGATGTCTTCGGCATCCTGCACGTTTTTCACTATCGATAAGGCGAAACCATAAACAGCAGCACTGGTGGCTTGATAAAGGCCGGCCAAAGCCTCCTGGCTGCCCCTGCCCATCTCCAGAAGCAAGGATTCTTCCAAAGACCCCGCTGGGCAAGGAGGTTCGCTCATCGACACCAAAGCGAAAAGCAACATCATTTTTCTCCTTATCACTAAATTAATGCACACGAGCAGTATTTTATTGCATAGGTCAGAAAAATTTTTGTAAAAAATTTTCTTAACCTTAGTTTAAGATGTTGGTCGCTGCTTGTCAATAATTATTATTAAGAAAACCTACCAATAACTTTCAGTTTATTTCTACTCTCATAGTACTGATATAAAAAGCAACAGGGCAGCCATGCTACCCTGTTGCTAACAGATTTATGCTTTTTTATTATCAATGTTTTTTAGTGCGGAAAACGGATCTCCACGCTGGTACCTTTACCCACCGTACTTTCTACCGTGATCTTAGCCCGGTGAACCATAGCGCCATGCTTGACGATCGATAATCCCAGTCCAGTTCCTGGTACTGCGTCAGAATGGCTTTTATCTACCCGGTAAAACCGTTCAAAGACCCTCTCCTGTTCGGACTCGGGAATGCCGATGCCGGTATCGCTGACCGTGAGGACCGCCTCTGAGCCCTGCTCAACCAGAGTCACTGTCACCTGACCATGCTCTCTGTTATATTTGATCGCGTTATCAACGAGATTATAAACCATTTCCTCCAGCACCTGCCCAACTCCACGGATGGAACAAGGAACCAGCTGCAAAACGATTTTCACATCTCTTTTGTCTGCTTCTGACTGTAAACGCTCGCAGACCGTGGTAGTTAATTCGGCCAAATCGATCTGCTGGCGTTGGGGCAGACCTTCCTCTTCATCGAGACGGGAGAGCTTGATAATATCATTGATCATCGAAATCAGCCGCTGTACCTCGTCATAGATGCTGCCGGCAAAACGCTGCACATCTTCCGGACGGGCCAACCCGTTAGCGATGATCTCCGCATAGCCGGAGATAGAGGTCAGCGGAGTCTTCAGCTCATGCGAGACATTGGCGGTGAATTCCCGGCGCAATTTCTCCCGCTCCTCCTGCTCGGTAGTATCGCGGAGCAACAGCACTGCGCCCTGGACACGTCCAGAATCAATGACCGGATTAGCCAACAAGCGCACCTTGCGCTCAGCTATCTCCAGGAGACATTCTGCGGATTCACCAGCCAGCACCTTATCCAAAGTCTCACGCAGTGACTCGCTGCGATTCAGCGAGAGAATATGCTGCGGCCCCTCTTCGATATCTGTAACATCTAAAAGGGTTAATGCACTCTTATTATAAGAAAGAACCTCTTCTTTATCATCGATGACCAGGAAGCCTTCGCGCATATGATTGGTGATCTCGGCAAATTCATTCTGCGCCTGGCGCAGCTTAGCCATTTGTCCGGCGATCATTTCGTTTTGCTTCTGCAAACGCAGCAGCAGCGGCGCCAGTTCCGGATAAACGTCATTTTCTGCCGGGTGGTCAAGGTCAAGCTCATTGATCGGCTTGATGATCCGCTTGCTCTGCCAGGAAGCAAAGATCAGCGAGAGAATAAAGACTACTGCCGCAATCAGCAGCATCAGCGGCAGCATCGCCAGTAGCGAGGCATAAACGCTGTCCATGGTCATGGCCACGCGCAGGATATTGCCATCGGCCTGCTGGATCGCATAATAATAGGTCTCCAGGCTCAAGGTCTCGGAATATCGAGTGCTTTCACCGCTGCCTTCAGCGTTGGCAGCGATAATTTCCGGTCGGTCGGCATGATTGGCCAGGCTCTCGGCGTCAGCAGCAGTGTCAAAAAGCACTTCACCGCTAGGGGAGACCAAAGTCACCCGGTAAGTGGAGCTATCACTCTCTACTGTTTCCAGATAATCCAGGCCAAACATATCATAGGCCTGGCTAATATTGGTAGCGTTCAAACGTACTGTTTCACGCATATTATCATTAAAATCACGATAAACCGTGACATTGATCAAAGCAGCGGTCAAAATAATAGCGATCGCAGCCAATAGGCAGGAATAGAGCAGCAGTTTCTTTTTCATTGTGCTCCTCCGATCTTGTAGCCAACGCCACGGACCGTCTGGATATAATCCCCACATACACCCAGCTTACGCCGCAGGGTACGAATATGCACGTCTACTGTACGGGTCTCGCCGTCGAAATCATATCCCCAGACAGTACTCAAAATACGGTCGCGCGACAGGACGATATTCTCATTCTCCAACAGCAGCAACAGCAGCTCAAACTCTTTTAATGTCAGTTGGACATATTGTCCGGCGGCTACTACCTGGCGTTTATCCGGGTAGACTGATAGCTCACCGATATGATATTCCAGCGATTTCTGCCCAGCCGGCTCAGTGCGGCGCAACAAGCCTCGTACTCGGGCTAGCAGCTCCATAATGCCAAAGGGCTTGGGCACATAATCATCAGCACCGCTATCCAGACCCAAAACACGGTCATATTCACTGCCTTTGGCCGTCAGCATGATCACCGGTAAAGAGGCAGTAGCAGCGGCTGAACGGAGCTTTTTGAGGATAGTCAAGCCGTCTTCATCCGGCAACATGATATCCAATAGCACTAAGCGAGGAGTCTCCTCTGCCAAAGCAGCCCAAAACTCCTGCGCATTGGCAAATCCCTGTGCCGGCAAACCGCTCTGATTGAGCGTATAAACAACCAATTCGCGGATACTGCTATCATCTTCTACCACATAGATCATAGTTCTTCTCCCTTGTATTCGCCAGTCACTGCATAATACACCCATTCAGCGATATTGGTCGCATGATCGCCGATACGTTCCAAATATTTGGCGATCATCAATAAATCCAGGGCAGCTTCCCCGCAGCTGCTCTCAGCGGAGATCATTTTTACCAGCCCGTCTTTGATATCAAGAAAAAGCTTATCAGCTACATCATCATATTCAATGACCTCTTGGGCCAATTTCAAATCATGGTGGACAAAAGAATCCACACTATCGGAAACCATTTTGGTCACAGCAGCTGCCATTTCCTGCAACGGCACCTTGTGTTTAAGCTGGTCTCCCCGCAGATATTGGCAGATCTCCGCGATATCGGCAGCCTGGTCGCCGATGCGTTCCATATCGGAGATCATTCGCAGCGCTGAAGAGATCTGGCGCAGATCGCGGGCTACCGGCTGCTGACGCAATAATAAACGCAGACAGCGGGATTCAATATCATGCTCCTTGGCATCGATACGGCCATCTACGGTAAAGACCTTGTTCCTCATCTCTTCACTGTCTTCCATAAGAGCGGTGACAGCATGGGAGATAGCGTCCTCGCAGAGTGCGCCCATCAAGATCAGTTCGCTATTTAAATCGTTTAATTCTTCGTCAAATCTACTACGCATCATCCGAACCTCCCTGTAATATAATCCTCGGTACGCTGATCGACCGGACGCGAGAAAAGATCCTCGGTATCATTGTACTCAATAACCTCACCTAAAAGGAAAAAGGCGGTCTTATTGGAGATACGTGCTGCCTGTTGCATATTATGGGTGACGATGATTATAGTATAATCTTTCTTCAGTTCAGTGGCAAGGTCCTCTATTTTAGTAGTAGAGATCGGGTCCAGAGCTGAGGTTGGTTCATCCATCAGCAGCACCTCCGGCTCTACCGCCAAGGCGCGGGCAATACACAACCGCTGCTGCTGCCCGCCGGAGAGCGCCAGAGCACTGGTTTTGAGCCGGTCTTTAGTCTCATCCCAAATAGCAGCGTCACGCAGAGATTTCTCAACTATCGTATCTAGTTTGACCTTAGAGCGAATACCATGAGTCCGCGGACCAAAAGCAATATTATCATAGATGCTCATCGGGAAAGGATTAGGCTTTTGAAAGACCATGCCTACCCTTTTCCGCAGCATATTGATATCCATGCCATTATAAATATCCTGACCGTCCAGGCGTACATCGCCATAGATTTTGCAGTCTGTGATCAGGTCATTCATGCGGTTGAGCGATTTGAGCAAAGTCGATTTACCACAGCCGGAAGGACCGATGAAGGCGGTCACCTGGTTGGCCGGGATATCGAGATTGACATTAATCAGAGCCTGAAAATCACCATAATAGAGATTCAGATCTTTGATGGTAAATTTATATTCGGTACTGCTAACTTCCGCCTCCGCCTGAGCGGTCGGTACAGTAAACATTGGTTTATCCAGCGAATTTTCGTTTGCTTTATCACTGTTGCTAATTAATCTGTTTTCCATATCTTTTCCCCTATTCCCCAATTTAAACTTTCTTAATCCGCTTGGCTACCCAACTGGAAAAAGCATTGATCGCAATGACGACGACTAACAAAACCACTGCCGTGGCATAAGCCTGATCCATATACAGCGCTTCGCTGGTCAGAGAATACATATGCACGGACAGAGTACGTCCAGAACCCATCAGGCTGTCAGGAACAGCAGCTACCGTACCGGAAGTATAGAGCAACGCTGCTGTTTCACCAACGATACGGCCCACCGCCAGGATCACACCGGCTAAGATACCAGGGATAGCAGTCGGTAAGACAATGGCAAAAACCGTCCGCAGCTTTCCTGCTCCCAAGCCAAAGCTACCTTCACGATAGCTATCGGGAACGGAAAGGAGGGCCTCTTCGGTAGTGCGCATGATCAAGGGTAAAATCATGATCGCCAAAGTAAAAGCTCCAGCCAGAAGCGAATAACCCCACTCAAGGGCAAAGACGAAGAAGATCATACCGAAGAGGCCATAGACAATGGAAGGAATACCTGACAATGTTTCAGCGGTAAGACGAATCACGCCTACCAATTTGTTGCCGCGCCGGGCATATTCCGCCAGATAGATAGCGGCAAAGATACCCAACGGAGCCGCGATCAGCAATGAGATCACGGTCATGATCAAGGTATTGATGATGGCCGGCATCATCGAGACATTTTCCGTATTATACTCCCAGGCAAATAGATCCAAGTTCAAATTCGGAATACCTTTGATCAGGATATAGACAATCAGGAAAGCCAGCACCAAGATAGTGATTGCAGCGGCTAAAGTGACAAGAAGAAAAAGGATCAAAGAAAGCGGATTCTTGCGGTAAGAATTCCATTTATCTTTAAAGGTACGGATGTTGATCTGTTTCATGCTTCTTTCCTCCCTCTAAAGAGTGATAAGAGCAAGTTGATCAAGAGAATGAAGACAAAGAGCACAACTGCGGTAGCGATCAACGCTTCACGGTGGAGATCAGCGGCGTAGCCCATCTCCAGGACGATATTTGCAGTCAATGTTCGCACCCCTTCGAAAATACTGCCAGGGATTTCGGTCTGATTGCCGGCAATCATGATCACTGCCATTGTTTCGCCAATGGCTCGTCCGATACCAAGCACAATACCAGCAAGGATACCGGACTTAGCGGCTGGCAAAGTGGCAAAGAAAACGCTGCGTTCATGGCTGGCGCCTAAGGCCAACGCGCCTTCATAATAGGAATTCGGTACAGCGCGGATCGCTGATTCAGAAACGCTGACGATAGTCGGCAAAATCATAATACCCAAAAGGATCGAGGCAGTCAGCACGCTTTTACCGCTGCCACCAAACAATTCACGCATAATGGGCACCATTACCACCAGGCCAAAGAAGCCATAAATGATAGAGGGAATGCCCGCCATAAGAGAGACTGCAGGTTTGGCGATTCGATAGATACGCGGAGGGCAGAAACGGGCCAAATAGATAGCGGTCAGCACGCCGATTGGTACCCCGACGATGATAGCTCCGGCAGTAACATAGATACTGCCGACGATCATCGGCCAAATACCGTAAAGGTCATTGCCTGGACGCCAAGTATCACCCAGCAAAAAATCAAAAAGGCCAATCTCCTTTATGGCAGGTATTCCGTTGGCAAAGAGGAAGACGCAGATCAGGATAACCGCGCCGATGGAAGCCAACGCTGCTATGAGGAAAACTATTTTCATGAAAATTTCTTTAAAATTTTTCATGGTAGTTCGATAGCTCCTTTAAGATAAAGGTCTGGGGCCGGGACGGGTTCCCGGCCCCAGGGAGGATTTTCATAGCGGCTTTACACTAAAGTCTTATTGGGGGGAAACTTCAGACCAATCAGTGATCTCGCCAGTGTAAATACCCTTGACCTGGTCGCTGGTAAGATCAGAGATGGAGTTTTCGAGGTTAACGATAACCGCTATGCCGTCAGTAGCGATAGTAGTAGGAACTACGCCAGCTTCAAGCTCGCTGTCTTTAACTTCACGGGAAGCCATGCCGATATCGCAAACACCTTCGATAACGGAGTTCATACCAGTGGTGGAGTCGCTCTGCTGAACTTCGATAGTAGCGTTAGGATTGATAGCGACATAAGCTTCTTTCAATTTTTCCATTACCGGGGTGACAGAAGAGGAACCGGCAACAACGATGTTACCAGAAGCATTGTTGCTGGTGAAAGCTGCAGCGGCATCATCAACAGCGATGTAGCCTTCTTCGACTACCACAGCCTGACCCTCAGCGCTGAGGATGAAGTTGATGAAATCCTGAGCGACATCGCTAACAGTAGCGCCGGTAGCAATGTTGAAAGGACGGGAAACCGGATAAGTACCATTGTTGATATTGTCGACAGTAGCGGCAACGCCATCAATGTTCAGAGCTTTGACCTGAGTCTCATCAAGAGAACCGAGGGAAATATAACCGATAGCACTGGGGTTACCGGCAACAGAAGTCATCATAACAGAAGTGTTATTGGTGATCTCAGCGCTGGCGATGGTCATATCAACAGTTTCGCCATTAGCATCTTCCTGTTCAATGCCGAAGAGTTCGATGAAAGCGCCGCGGGTGCCGGAGCCGTCCTCACGAGAGATAACGGTAATCGGGTTGCTGGCAGTGTTCTGATCGTCAGCATTGCTGTTCGGATCAGTGGTAGTCTCGTTGCTGGTGCAGCCGGCCAGAAGACCGATCAACAGAGCGCCAGACAAGATCAGTGTTAATACTTTTTTCATTGTTCTGTTCTCCTTTGTTTTCCTTATTATTTGGTAGTTTGGTTAATTTGCTTATATTTTTAACCTCGTCTACGATGATAAAGGAGAATTGTAAAATCCAAAAGCCAGCAAATGTTAAATGCAAGTAAAGTTTTATTTATCATAAAAAAACTAACAAGCTAAGAATGCTTTTAACAAAGCTTCTCTTTTGTTAGTTAAAGTGAACAATTATTAATTACTTTATTAATAATTATCCATCCTATTTATTCTCTTTATTATTTATATCTTTAAAGAAATTTAGAGAAAACAGTCAGTAATGCACTTTCCGAATAGGCTATTTTATTTGCTTTTAGTAATGATTTCTGCCTTACAGGTAGAAATAAAGGTAGGATCACTATTATTGTGGCCGACCAGAACGATCAACCCATAGGGGTTGGCTATTACTTTGCCCTGTCCTACTGTTTGGCCGCCAGCTTTAATGCTAACACCAGCAGTATTCTGCGGCAAGTAAGAACGGATCGCCGCCTGGCAATCGCCACAACAATCATCTGGCTCAGGTACAGGTGCTGCCAGATAAGTAATGTCTTGATTATAAGTCGTGCTGGTGACCCGTACTGCCACGATCCGGCAGATAGAGAGAGCCTCCTGTACTACTCCTTGACTATTAGTCAGCAGGAATAGTCCAGCATCGGGATTACTATCAGGAGCAGGGAACAACTGTCCAGGACGTCCGCTGGCATTATCGCCGCTTTCCATAGAAACAATAACGGTATCTCTAGGATAGTATTCGATAATTTGCCGGAGAACATTTTTCATCTGCTCGACACAAAGACAACAAGTATCATCGCCGGCCGGTCCGGTAGCACCGGTGGCGCCCGTGGCGCCGGTTGCACCTGTAGCGCCAGTAGCTCCTGTTGCCCCGTCGTCACCCTTAGGGCCGGTAGCACCCGTGGGGCCAGTCACACCAGTCGGGCCAGTTGCACCAGTGGAGCCAGTTGCACCATCTTCACCGGTAGGACCAGTGGGGCCAGTGGCACCAGTTACACCAGTAAGGCCTGTTGGGCCAGTGGGTCCGGTTGGGCCAGTCGGGCCAGTTGCACCATCCACACCATCGGCACCGTCAGCACCGTCGGCGCCAACATCACCTCTGGGGATCACAAAATCGAAAATAGCAATAGACGGAGTTCCTGAATTAGTAACAGTAGCCTCTGTTCCAGGTTCACCAGTGGTAACCGTACCTACTGCTAAGGTAGCAGCAAGACCGTCATTACCATCAGCGCCGGTAGCACCAGTGGCACCAGCCGCACCAGTGGCTCCGGTTGCTCCGGTCGCGCCAGTTGGTCCAGTGACGCCAGTTCCGGTAGCACCAGTGGCACCCGTGGCTCCGGTTGCGCCGGTAGCACCATCGTCACCTTTAGGCCCAGTAGCACCTGTAGCACCATCATCACCTTTAGGGCCTGTGGCACCGGTAGCGCCGGTAGCACCATCCTCGCCTTTAGGTCCGGTAGCTCCAGTACAGCCGGTATTTCCCCTTGGTCCAGTAGAGCCAGTAGCACCGGTCGCGCCGGTAGCACCGCAATCACCCTTAGGTCCGGTAGGTCCAGTGCAGCCAGTGGGTCCGGTGACGCCAGTAGCACCAGTGGCACCATCATTACCCCTAGGTCCTGTGGCACCTGTCGCACCGGTCGCGCCGGGACAACCAGGACAGCCAGCAGCACCTGTAGCACCAGTTACACCCCTAGGACCAGTAGCACCTGTAGCGCCAGTAGCACCGGGACAACCAGGACAGCCGGCAGCACCTGTAGCACCAGTTACACCTCTAGGTCCGGTAGCGCCCGTGGCTCCGGTTGCGCCAGGACAACCATCGTAACCCCTAGCACCACGTTCGCCCTTAGGACCAGTTGGCCCAGTAGGACCAGTTGGTCCGGTAGCACCATCGGCACCGTCAGCACCAATGTCGCCTCTGGGGATCACAAAATCGAAAATAGCAATAGACGGAGTTCCTGAATTGATAACAGTAGCTTCAGAGCCAGGGTCTCCGGTGCTAACCGTACCTACTGCTAAGGTAGCAGCAAGACCGTCATTACCATCAGCGCCGGTAGCACCAGTGGCACCTTGAGAGCCACAACAACCTCTCGGCCCAGTAGGTCCTGTAGGTCCAGTCGGCCCAGTGGCCCCATCATTACCATCTGCACCCGTAGCACCAGTAATACCTCTCGGTCCAGTGGCACCTGTGGCACCAGTACATCCGGTGGCACCGGTAACACCGCGCTCACCTTTAGGACCGGTCGGTCCTGTCGGTCCGGTGGGGCCTGTGGCACCATCATTACCATCTGCGCCATCAGCACCGTCAGCACCATCAGCACCAACATCACCTCTGGGGAGGACAAAGTCAAAGATCGCATTGGATGGGGTTCCCGAATTAGTAACAGTAGCTTCTGTTCCCGGCTCTCCGGTACTGACCGTACCTACCGCCAAAGTAGCAGGGGTACCATCATTACCATCATTACCGTCAGATCCTGCGGCACCAGTAGCACCTGTTGCACCGGTGGCTCCGGTAGCACCTCTAGCACCGGTATCACCTTTAGCGCCGGTGGCTCCTGTAGCACCCGTGGCACCAGTAGTCCCCGTGGCACCGGTAGCACCCCTAGCGCCGGTATCTCCTTTAGCACCAGTGGCTCCGGTGGCACCAGTAATTCCTGTGGCACCGGTAGCTCCGGTAGCGCCTGTGGCACCGGTGGCGCCTCTGGGGATGATAAAATCAAAAATTGCATCCTCAGGAGTACCAGTATTGATAACATTAGCATCTCCTCTGGCATTAGTGGTAACAGCGCCGACGGTGATCGTGGCAGCATTACCGGCAAGACCAGTAGCACCAGCGGTACCAGCAGGCCCTGTAGCACCGGTGGCGCCGGTCGCACCCGTGGCACCCGTAGCTCCGGTAGCACCAGTAGGGCCTGTCCCACCAGTAGCTCCTGTGGCGCCGGTAGCGCCCGTAGCACCACGTAAGCCCTGAATTCCCTGCGGTCCAGTGGGGCCAATCGGACCTTGGGGTCCCTGAGGTCCTACAGGTCCTTGCGGTCCGGTAGGACCAGTCACGCAGCAAGTGCAGCTGGTTGACCCAGTAGGACAACTAGGATTGCAGGGGAAGTAACGCCGGCAGCAGCAGCAATAATAGCAGTGCTGTCCCTGATAATTGGTTTGGCTCATCGCCGAACCACAATAAGGACATCGGCCATTACCTGCATAAGAACAATTACTCATAATAATAAACTCTCCTTTCATACACACTACAACATCTATAATGATCCTTACTGGAAGGTGGGACAGTGATGCCCCACCTTCCAAGGGTTATAACCTTATCGATTGGCTCCGTTAATCCAGTTTTCTTATCACTACAGAGGTATTGCTGTATTCAGCATCAGTATCATTAGCATTAAGCGTAATGGTCACTGGAGCACTGGAGACTTCAATAATCGCCGTTGCCGCTAAGTTAGCTGTATTGCTGGCAGATTGTAAGGTAGCACTGGTAATAGTGCCTGGAATTTCCGTTCCTTCATTTTCTAACTGAGCGGAGACAGTAACCGGCGGGGAAGCACTGCCAGAAGTAGTAACCGTGGTATTATAACCAACGCGATAGGTACCATTTTCTGTCAACTCGATATCAGCACTGCTGGCAGTATGAGTGATAGCAGAACCTTCCAAAACTTGGTTAGTATCAAGGGTCAAGGCATCGCCTGCACTGCCCGGGGTCTGCCCAGCTACATTCACTGCATTCAGAGCATTAAGCGTAGGTGCGGCACCAGTAGGTCCGGTAGGACCAGTCTCACCAGTAGGTCCGGTGGCGCCGGTAGGACCAGTGGCACCAGTATCACCAGTCAAACCCTGAGGGCCAGCATCACCGGTAGGACCAGTAGGTCCGGTCGCACCTGTAGCACCAGTATCACCAGTTAACCCCTGAGGGCCAGCATCACCGGTAGGTCCTGTCGGTCCAGTTGGGCCGGTCGGGCCAGTCTCGCCGGTGGCACCGGTTGGGCCAGTCGGGCCGGTTTCACCGGTCGGGCCTGTGGCGCCAGTCGGGCCGGTAGCTCCGGTAGCGCCAGTTTCACCGGTTGGGCCGGTAGCACCAGTCTCACCTGTTACACCAGTCGCACCAGTAGAGCCGTTTATTTATGCACAACATTAGCTTTAAGCTCTGTGTTGAGTAGCAAGCCTGTTATATGGCCTTGCCCTCGGTTGCGGTGAGCACATTATGGTTCGTTCCCGATATAATCAATAATGCATTGGTAGCTGTCGGCAAAGTTGAAATCAACCGTTATTTCCCCGTTCTCATGCACCCAAACCGCTTTAACGAGTTCAGCCATAATCCCCCGGTTTAGGCTCTGAATGTTTCGGTGTTTCAGGAAGGCATTTAGGTATGGGTTAGCGGCTTCCATATCGCCATTACTTGCCTGCATTTCCTCTTTCAGATAAGCGATATTTGTTTCAAGCTGCGGTATTTGTTCAGCAACCTTACTTTTTAAACGGTGGTATTCATCTTTGTTGATCTCGCCGCTTTTCCAATCAAGGTACAAGCTGTCGGAAGCGTCGCGGTACTGTTTCAGCTGCTTTTCCGCCTGTTTCAACGAATTAAATAACATCTTGTTTTCCCAGTTGATAACAGGCGCGTTGTTAATTCGTTCAATTTCTTCCGCAAGCTGATCTACCAGGGAAATTTGCATTTGTAGGGCGGCCAAAACCGCTTTTTCCAATTTATCCTGCCGGATTGAATGTTTGCTGCAAATCTTTTTATCGCTATAGCTGCGGCAATAATAGTAGGCAATATTACGGGCGGTTTTGCGGCACATAGCCTTTTGGCAATCAGCGCAATAAACAAAACCGGACATTAGATAGACTTTTTCTTTGCCAGGTGCTGTCCGCGTATCGCGTTTATGCAGAGCCTGCGCCTTCTCGAATATTCCCTTATCAATAATCGCTTCGTGTGTATGGGGGACGACAAACCATTCATCTTCCGGGACATTGATCTGCTTATGTACTTTGTAGCTGATGATGCGGTGTCGCCCCTGCACCATAACGCCCGTATACACTTTGTTCTGCAATATTCTTGCAATCGTACTAGCAGACCACAAACCATCATTTTTGCTAGAATTAGGGTTATTGTATTTCAGCCCTTTTTGCTTTTTATAGGCTTCGGGGTTTGGCTCTCCCATTTGGTTAAGCCTTTGGGCAATCCCCCTTTTGCTGTACCCCTCATTGACAAACCAATGATAAATACTTTTGACCACTTCTGCTGCTTCTTCATCTACAATCAAGCTGTTTTTGTCGTTTGGGTCTTTCTTATAGCCATATGGGGCAAAGGCACCGATGAACTCACCGCGCTCCCGCTTCATCTTAAAGGTTTTACGGATTTCCTCAGAAGTGGTAGCGGCAAACTGCTCATTGAACATGCCCCTGATCGGCACTTCCAAACCGCTTGCTGAATGGGGGTTGGCATAGGTGTCAATAAATGGCGTTCCAGTACAAATAAACCTCGCGCCATTAACCGGTATAAACTCCTCGAGAAATTTTTGTTGATCGGCCAGATTGCGAAATCCACGGGCGAGAGATTTGATAATTATGCAGTTTACTTGTTTACGGACAATGCAACCCTCAAGCCGTTTGAAGTTTGGCCGCTCAGTATCAGTGCCAGTCAGTCCGTCATCAGCAAAAACGTCAACAATAACATAGCTGCCCGGCGCAAAATAGCTGTCTACAAAGTCGCGGAGTATCTTCTCCTGATTGATAATGCTTGCGCTTTCGTCCTCATTCTCGTCCTCTCTGGATAATCGAAGGTATAGCCCAATTTTCCAAAACGGGTCTGCATAGCTGCCTGGTGTTTTATCTTTGCGTACGCGAGGCATGATATCTCATTTCCCCCTATAATCACAGGATTATTTTCGTCTGTTTGAGCCAGATAATCGCAGCGCCAAGGAAGGGCGTTAAGTTATTTCAAACTTAAAAAGTAATCGCACAATGCTTGCTTCAGCGCTTTATCTTCCGTAACAAACCGTATTCTTATGGGCGTATCACCGCAAAGAAAACAATAGGGATTGACTACCTGCTCCAAGAAGCTTTGCATTTTCTTTGCTGCTGGCCAGGAACCGTCAATATGAATATTGGCAATGTCAACCAAAGTGCTGCGGTCAACTTGGGTAATATCAACGCTGCTCATTTGTTGCAGCTGTATTTTGTCAATCATCTTCTTTCCCTCCAGGTAGGACGGTATAATATAAAATATGCCCCCTGGCATTTGTGATATGACGAGTATTTCAGGCTATGAAAGGAGCCGTCATTCCAGGGCTCCCTTCTATCAAGACGTTTTCATCACGGCAATAGCGGCTATAGCTAACGATATCGCCAAGATAATGCTAGCTACGCAAGAAAAATTTATTTACTTTAGCCAAATAAAATGGTATATTATTTTTATAGAATGTGGATTTTATCCATTTATCCTATTATTTTATAAGGAAAGGAAAGATTTCCCTTATGGAGCGTTATTATCAGCCAGAAATTGAATGTGCCAGCCGGGAACAAATCAGAGCCTGGCAGAACGAGCGCCTGATCCCTACAGTAAAGCGTGTTTATGAGAATGTGCCTTATTACCGGCGCTTGATGGAAGAAAAGAATGTCACTCCGGCAGACATTCGTACCATCGATGATCTGCATAAACTTCCCTTTTTGACAAAAGAGGATCTGCGCAAAGCGTATCCCTATGGACTGCTGGCAGTTCCCCTGCGCGATTGTGTGCGCATTCAATCTACCAGCGGTACCACCGGACGTCGTGTGGTAGCATTTTATACCCAGCATGATATTGACTTGTGGGATGAATGTTGTGCCCGTGCTATTGTGGCAGCTGGCGGCAGCAATGAAGATGTTGTCCATGTTTGTTATGGCTACGGTTTGTTTACTGGTGGCCCTGGTTTAAACGGTGGCTCACACAAAGTGGGCTCCCTCACCTTACCGATGTCTTCCGGCAATACTGACCGGCAAATTCAGTTTATGTGTGATCTGGGTTCCACGATTCTCTGCTGTACCCCATCTTACGCAGCTTATCTGGCAGAAGAAATCATCGAACGCGGCCTAAGGGATCAAATTAAATTAAAAGCCGGTATTTTTGGCGCAGAGGCTTGGAGCGAAGAAATGCGTCAAGATATCCAGAATAAACTGGGAATTAAGGCCTATGATATTTATGGTCTGACTGAGATTTCCGGGCCTGGGGTTTCCTTCGAGTGCAGCGATCAACATGGCATGCATATTAACGAAGATAATTTCATACCGGAAATTATTGATCCTGATACAGGGGAGGTGCTGCCAGAAGGCAGTGTAGGTGAACTGGTCTTCACCTGTATTACTAAGGATGCTTTTCCGCTGCTGCGGTACCGTACCCGCGATATCTGTGTACTTAATTATGAACAATGTCCTTGCGGACGTACTCATGTGCGTATGTCCAAGCCAATGGGGCGCAGCGATGATATGCTGATCATCAAGGGAGTCAATGTATTCCCGTCTCAGATTGAAACAGTACTACTCAATAAGGGGTATCCGGCCAACTATCAGATCATCGTCAGCCGCGAGAACAATACCGATAAGCTTGAGGTACAGGTGGAGATGACGCCAGAAATGTTCTCGGATAACCTTTCTACAGTTGCCTCACGTGAAAAAGAGCTGGTGGATGCGATGAAATCTATGCTGGGCATCTATGCTATCGTGAAATTGGTTGCACCTAAAAGTATTACCAGAAGCGAAGGAAAGGCTGTACGTATTATTGATAAACGCAACCTGTACTGATACAGAGAAAGGAGTTTTGGCAATGACCATTAACCAAATTTCCGTATTTCTGGAAAACAAACCTGGCCAGCTGGCAGAGTTTACCCGCCTTTTGGAAGAAAAACAGATCGATATGCGGGCTCTGTCTATTGCTGAAACGCAGAATTTTGGTATTCTGCGCCTGATTACAGACGATCCGTATAAAACGGTCAATGTAGTCAAAGAAGCTGGTTACGTTTGTTCCGTTACTCCGGTGTTGGCTGTAGCGCTCTCTGATAAGCCAGGCAGCTTGGTAAAATTGCTCACAGCTTTGGGAGAAGGCAATATTAATGTAGAATACACCTATGCTTTTATAGCCCGCAAAAAAGACCTGGCCTATATGGTTTTTCAGGTAGACAATCCGGAAAAAGCCATGCAAATATTAATTGAAAATCAGATTTATCCACTAACACAAGACGATATCTCCGCACTGTTTTCATCATAAAACATTAATTTAATATTTGATTCAAAAACGATTTTGAAAAAATGACAAATATTATAGTGAAGAGAGACCTTAATACCAAAGGTCTCTCTATGTTTTTAAAGAAACATGCAGCAAAAGCAATCTATCGGGGCGAGCTATACCTCTAAGCGCACCACAGTGTCCAACTTCTTTTGTCTTCATCACTGTTGTGCATATATAAACCTGGCAGTAGGGCCGGTAGCGCCAGTAGCGCCGGTTTCACCAGTAACGCTAAGCCCAGTGGGTCCGGTAGCGCCAGTAGGACCAGTTGCTCCAGTGGCACCGGTAGCGCCAGTTACACCAGTAGCGCCAGTACCAGCAGGGCCAGTTGCACCAGTGGCACCAGTTGCACCAGTAGCACCAGTTGCTCCTGTGGCACCGGTAGCGCCAGTAGGTCCTTCGACGATACCAGTATTAACCCAGCTGGTAGTTGCGGGATCCCAAGTATAGAGGCTATTGCCAACCAGGAAGGTTTCTCCAGGGAAGCCTACTGGATGAGCGGCAGTCAATGCTTCCGGCGTGGCGTAAAAGCCTTCAACAGCCAAACCGTTGCCAGTGGGGCCAGTCGGTCCGGTAGGTCCGGTCGCACCAGTGGCACCGGTAGCGCCAGTGGCACCTGTTGCTCCAGTTGCGCCGGTAGCTCCGGCAGGACCCTGAGGTCCCTGCGGACCAGCTATACCTTGTAGTCCCTGAGGTCCCTGCGGACCGGTAGCGCCAGTCGCACCAGTCGCACCCGTAGGGCCAGTAGGGCCAACCGGGCCTTGAATGCCCTGAGGACCCTGAGGTCCAGCAGGACCAGTGGGGCCAGTAGGACCAACCGGACCCTGGATGCCCTGAGGGCCAGTAGCACCGGTAGGACCGGCAGGACCCTGGACAATACCCGTATCACGCCAGCTAGCGGTGAGCGGATCCCAAACATAGAGGCTATTGCCTACCAAGTAAGCATCGCCGACGCAGCCGGTTGGATGAGCTGCCACCAGTTCAGCGAAGGTGTTGAAATAGCCTAAGACCGTAATACCGGGAGGGCAAGGGCAATTCCAGCAGGGATTATTGGGGGGACAAGGATTGGGAGGGCAGGGGTTCGGAGGGCAAGGATTGGGGGGGCAAGGATTGGGAGGACAGTGATTGGGCGGGCAAGGATTATTGCATTGATTGTTTCCCGAATTGTGGCAGGAATTATTCCAAGAATTATTCCAGGCATTATTGCAAGAATTATTACTATTGGTTTTTCCTGAGCAATCTGGGACACATTTTACTACATTACAGCAGCCATCATAATGTAACATCGAATCACCTCATTTTATCAATCTTATTTCAATATATGCAGAGAAACGGGACAAGGTTCGCTATTTCGCCACAGCAAGGGCAGATTTAGCGAAAAAGCGCTGATTATCTAGATAAGCCTGGGAATCAGGCTTATATGTACCGGCCTGTTCATTATAATAAATAGCGCGTTCCATATCGCCAAGCCGGTAATAGCAAACACATAACTGAATGCAGGGAAGATAGCCATAGCAGTCTGGAGAAATAAATCCCCCGCTAAGCTCATCTTTGTGACAAGAAAGCGCTGCTTGATACCAGTAAACTGCCTGCTGATAAAGCTCCCGGTCAAAAAAGTGCCGGCCCAGCTCGCAACAGACCTCTGCTCTGGGGACATCATAGACCAGAGTACGCAGCAAAGAAAGCAATGCGGCATCAGCCTGGTCTAAATGATACTGGCAATAGGCAATGAAACGACAAGCCTCGATATTGTTTTCCAGCCAGCCGCCCTGGTCAGCGAGAAAGCGTTCTAAAACCTTAATGCCGTCAGCATAGCGCTCATTATAATAAAGCTCTCGGCCATAATAGAACTGCTCCCGGGGTGAGAGCGTTTTCCCCCGGGCCAACAACCCCTCGAAGATTTTTAGATTTCTTCCCGGGGCAGCAGGTTTTTCCTTACGGTGAGTGATAGCGATATCCGGATGGATAATCTTACCAAAAGGCGCGATCACCTCATGCACTGCACCCAACCAGAGAGCCCGAGAATCATTGCGGACGATCCGCTCCCGCCAATAGGAAAAAATCGGGCGTCCCTGGGCATCAAAGGCAGTATTATAGCGCAGCATCACCGTATCCACCTCAGCCAGCTGATTTTTGAGCTCCAACAGCTTGCTGTGGTCTTCTGGCAGGATGACATCATCGGCATCCAGCCACATACAAAACTCGGAAGAAGCCAGGGAAAAGGCGTAATTACGCGCCGCGGCAAAATCATCGATCCAGGTGAAAGAATAGACCTGATCCGTGTATTCCCTAGCAATCTCCATGGTCCGGTCGACACTGCCGGTATCAACGATGATGATCTCATCGGCAATGCCGGCAGCGCTATCGAGACAGCGTGCCAAAACTTCCTCTTCATCTCTAACGATCATGCATAAACTAATAGTTGTCATGTTCCACCCCTAGCGGCCACGGCTCCGGCCAAAATTCGCAGCCAGGCCTCTTGAATTGGTAAGGACGACTTGTGCCCCTCCTTAGATATAATATTCTCGGCCCGCCAGATGGTGCGTTCGCTGAGGCATATAGCAAAAAGCTCCCTGACAACGGGGATCTTGGGCAAAAGATAAATGATAAACTATTTTTAACAAAATTTATCTTTTGAGGCCTTGCCCCGAGAAAATTTTTCGAGTATAATCAGGTACGTCGTTGATCTTGTTATCAAAAAGGCTACCATAAAGTGATGAAGCGTCTATAGCGGCAGCCAGATTTTTCAATCAACAAATTTATATATTTATTCATTAAAGAAGGTTTTAACATGAAAGTATACACTCTTTCCGGTTCTTTAGGCGGCGAAGCTATTCTCATCGTCAAAGGACAGGCAGCAGCACTCGTTGACTCAGGATTTGATTTCTGTGGCGATCAACTGGCCGCCAAGATCAAAGATACGCTTGGAGATATCCCTCTTGGTGAGATCATTCTTACTCACTCCCATTATGACCATCTGGGCGGCTGCGTGGCTATACAGCAGATCTATCCTGATGCTAAGATCATCGCCAACCCATTGGTACGGCAGATCATCGCTAAAGAAAGCGCCCGTGCTACTATGCGCAAACTGAATCATGAAGCAGCAGCTGCTGCTGGCAAACCGGCCATCGACCGAATCGACCAGCTAAAGATCGATTATGATCTCGCTCCCGGAGAAACCAGGCAGTCCGTGCTGGGCCCGATCACTGCTATCTCTACGCCAGGGCATACCCGCTGCTCCACCAGTTATTATCTCCCAGAAGACGAAATGCTGATCCTCAGTGAAACTACCGGGGTGATCGTTGACCAGCATTATGCTCCTTGCTTTGTTGTCAGCTATGCAGCTACGGTGGAATCATTTGACCGCTGCGCCAAATTTCATGCCAAAAGGATCATCGTCCCGCATTATGGGCTGATAGAAGGCCATCGGGCAGAGGAGTTTCTCGAAAAATCCCGGGCAGCATCCATCGGTGCAGCAGAATTTGTGCTCGAGCATCATGCTGCCGGCCAAAGCGAAGAGGAGATCCTCAAAGAATATGCTGATAAATACTACTATGGTCTCTGTGATAAGGCACAACCAGAGCTGGCCTTTTTCATCAACACCAGCACGATGATCAACCGAGTGATCAAAGAGGCTGAACAGACAGCTGCCGGCAAAAATTAACAACAAAAAAATCATCCCAGCTAGACATAGTTTGACATAACAGACCATACTGTATATAATATAGATGGCATTCATAGTTATTTATCTAACATAAATATTGAGGAGGAACACAACATGGCATCCAGAAACTCATCTATCTATTCCCTGCTGGCAGCAATATTAGTCTTTATTGGCTTCTTCTTTAGCTTCATCAGTGTCAGCGCTCTTGGCTATTCGGTAAGCGTAGCCAGCGGATTCACCTTTGCTTTTTCCTTTGCAGCATTCCCGGCAGTACTATGCTTCCTGGTCTTCTTAGCCAATCTCGCGATGATCGTCCTGCTGGCTATGAATAAAAAAGGCCCCTGGGGTATCGTCTTCTATGTCTGCGCTCTGTTGATGCTGATTGCCATCATCACCATCGGTTCTGTTTCCGAATATGGTGTCAGCGGTGGTTCTGGTTTCGGTATTTGGTGGTGCCTGATCTTCTTGATCATAGCCGGCACTCTCTATATGTTTGGTGATAAATTCAAACTGCCGGTACTGCCAATGGCCAAAGTCAGAGACGGTGCACAGAAGATGGCAGAAAGCGCCCAGAAAGTAGCACACAGCGCCAGCGTGGCTGCTGCTAACGCCACTGCTCCGGCTAAATATTGTGGCGAATGCGGAGCTAAAATGGCCTCTGATGCTAAATTCTGCCCCAACTGCGGCAAAAAATGTGAATAAGCAATAAAATAGATAAATAAACATAAAAAGATCGCGTATAACAAAAGGCCGGTTTTTATAACCGGCCTTTTTGCTTGCCTATCCCAAAGCAATAAATCTCTTTCCCATTTACCTCTCATTTCCTGTTTACCACTCAGTAGCCTGGCCTGCAATAGCAAATCAGCCGCCAAAT
Source organism: uncultured Clostridia bacterium (assembly GCA_944393575.1). Classification (GTDB taxonomy): domain Bacteria; phylum Bacillota; class Dehalobacteriia; order UBA4068; family UBA4068; genus HGM13862. Next base: position 10,097 of record CALYAP010000059.1, on the reverse strand, counting down.
TCCGGCAGCAGCAAAACTCTTACGAACCAGCTGACGATAAAATGAACTTTTGCTCCAGCTGCTTGACTGCATTTTAACCGGTATTTTATAATAAAAATAGTAATTGCTTCTTAGCTCTTTATCAAAGGAGGAGAGGATTATGCCGCCTAAGTTTGATACTGATAAATTTAAACTGCCAGATATGAATAAAATCAAAAGTGAAGCTAAAAAAGTAGCACAGGAAGCTAAGAAAGCTGCCCATAATGTCAGTGTAGCAGCTGCCAACGCTACGGCACCGGCTAAATATTGTTCTGGCTGCGGAGCCAAATTAAAAGCTGATGATCAATTTTGTTCCCAATGCGGGCAAAAATGCCAATAAACCACTCAAAACAGCTGACAAAACTAAGCTAAACCAAGAATGTCAAAAAGCATGCCAGGGGGGTCATGTCCTGTACCAGGGGTTTTCTTGACAAAAAGGGCTAATTCATGTTATAATGTAAACAATCATTAAAGAGGTAAAGAGCAGGATCCTGTTATTCTATATTGCAGACCATACTCTGGTTTGTTTTAGGGCCTCGTTTACCGTAAATATAGGACTCATGAACAGTATGCTGCTGCACATGGGTATTAGTGCCATACATAGCTGGTGCTATGTATGGCTTTTTTATAAAGGAGTGATGTTATGTCTTGGCCATTAACTATTTTTCTACTAGTACTCGGATTGGCGCTAATCATCAAAGGTGGTGACGTCTTTGTTGATGCAGCAGCCTGGATGGCGGAAAAAACCGGTGTACCTAAACTGATCGTTGGCGCCACCATCGTCAGCATCGCAACGACATTACCGGAAATGCTGATTTCCTTTATGTCAGCAGGCCAGGGCAAGATAGATATGGGCATTGGTAATGCAATCGGTAGCGTCACCGTTAATATCGGCCTGATCATGGGAATAGCGCTGATCTGCATGTCAGCTGTTATCAAACGCAAAGACTATTTACTAAAAACAATTCTCATGCTGGGCGCTACCACTATTCTGGTCATCTTCGGCTTCAGCGGAGAAATCGGCTTGCTCCCCAGCATTCTGCTGCTGATACTCTTTGCCATCTTCATGAGTGACAATATCCGCCACGCCAAAGCTGCTACCCTGGCTCAAAAAGAAGCCCGTAAGGTGTTTGAAGAGGCGCCGCAAAAAGATAAAAATCTCGCTGATGCTGTTTTCATCGAGACTGCTGATAATGAAATGGAGCTGCTGCTGGAAAATGAAGACGCCGAAGATGATATCGCTGCCGATGCCGGCAAATTCGTCCGCAGGGAACTATTGATCAATGTGCTGAAATTTATCCTCGGCGCTACTGCTATCGTCATCGGTTCTGATTTGTTGATCGACAACGGCAGTCTGCTGGCGACTATGTTGGGAGTACCAGAACGGATCATAGCTGTTACGCTCGTAGCTATCGGCACCTCCCTGCCGGAGCTGGTAACCACCATTACCGCTATCGCCAAAAAAGAGCATTCCCTCTCGGTGGGCAATATCATCGGCGCTAATATCATCGACCTGACGGTGATCCTGCCAATCAGCTCCTTGATCGCCGGCCAGGCCTTGCCGGTCAGCTCGCAGCTAGCAGCGATTGATATCCCAGCCTGCCTGATCGTGGGCTGCATCACGATGCTGCCTACCCTGATTACCGGCAAATTCAACCGCTGGCAAGGAATAGTTATGCTCATCTTCTATATAGCCTATCTCCTCTATACCACTGGGATCATCAGTTTAGGGATCTGATATAGAAGCGATCGGAGTTACAACAGAGCCGGAGCTGAATGCTCCGGCTTTTGCTTAATCTTAATTTTGCCTAATCTTTATTTTGTTTTGCTTAATCTTTATTTTGCTTACCCTTTATCTTACTTAATAACCATAACCTTTATCCTTAGAAAACAGCCGGGCAGCCTCTTTTTATTGGGCTGCTTTTTTCTCCTGGTGACGGTGCCAGGAAAAACGAGCCCGGCGAATAAGGCTCCACAGCAGCAGTACTGCGAAGATGATTGCCAAGACATAGGAAAACCAGCCCAGATCATGATCGGCATGAGTATCTCCGCCATGAATCAGCTGTGTCGCCGCTGGAGGCAAAAGAGTATAAAGCCAATCATAAAGCAGACCAAAAACTACCGACATCACGGCAATGCTGGCAACAAAGATAGCTGTCACCCGCTTACCCAGCTGCTTGACGATCAAGGCGATAGATGCAACATTGGTAGCCGGCCCGGCAAAGAGAAAGACAAACGCTGCTCCCGGGCTGATGCCGCTGGCCAGCAGGGTCAAAGCCACTGGGATCGAAGAGATGGAGCAAATATAGATCGGTAAGCTGATCACCAGCATCAGCAGGATCGCCGGCAGACCATTGGTGATGCCATACTGAGACAGCGAATCATAAGGAAGAAAAGTGCTGAGCACCGCTGCCAGCACAATGCCGACAACAAAGCTCAAGGAAATATCATCGAGAAAAGGACCGAAGGGATAGGTAAACACATTTTTAAAGCTCTTTTTCCCTCCTGCCTCATGATGATGCTGCTCATGATGATGGCAATGGCAATCTTCATCATGGCAGGCCGGACAATTATCATCATCCTCAGCCATGGCTGTCTCAGCAACGGGCAGAGGATGGCGGCGTCCCCAGAGATTGGTGGCGATGCCGCTGACAACACCAGTCAGGAAAGCTGCTAGCGGACGAAAAACCGCCATGAAGGGGCCCAGCATACCATAGGTGGCGATAATGCTACTCAGACCAGTCTGCGGTGTGGCGGCAAGAAAAGATACCACCGCACCGTCAGAGGCGCCGTTACGCTTCAGCTCCAGGGCGGTCGGGACTACCCCACAGGAACAGAGCATCAGCGGAATCCCCAGCACCCCACCCTTGAGCACTGAGCCGACGCTATCCTTACCCAAGCTGCGGGCAATAAAGCGTGGCCGGACATAAGTATTAATCAGCCCAACCACGAGCATTGATAGCATCATATAGGGCGCCATATCGACAAAAATATGTACTAAATTATGAAAAAATTCACCTAGCATCTACTGCCTCTTTTCGCTAATTCGCCAGCTACCAAACCAGCTTGAATCATACCTTAACAATTTATTATAAACTTGCTCTCTGCGGCTTGTCAACCAAATAGCTATATATTGACAGCAACAGGCAAATACCGCTACAATGGGAAAAACAGCATTATTTCAGGATAACCACCAGGCACTCAGTTGCATACAATAAAGCAGACAAGCGCTGGCACTGGCGCTTATCTACTGACAATTCAGGAGGAGAACTATGGCGACATCATCGGAGATCATTGCTAAAACAGTCCAACTGGGAGCTAACAACTATCATTCGCGGGAAGTAGTCATTGAACACGCGTTGGGCGCTAAGGTCTATGATCCGGAAGGCCGCGCCTACTATGACATGCTTTCCGCTTACTCGGCGCTTAATTTCGGCCATCTTCATCCTGAGATAGTAGCAGCAGCTATGGAGCAGCTGCAAAAAGTCACCCTCACCTCACGCGCTTTTCATAATGCGGTACTGGGTGATTTTTATGAACAGCTCTGCGACTTGACCGGCAAGGCAATGATCCTCCCGATGAATACTGGTGCAGAAGCAGTAGAGACAGCACTCAAGACTGCTCGCCGCTGGGGAGTCGAGGTCAAGGGTGTAGCGAACGAGCAGCAGGAGATCATTGTCTGCGCCAACAATTTTCATGGCCGTACTATTGCAATCATCAGCTTTTCCACCGATCCGTCTGCCCGTATCAACTATGGCCCTTATACTCCAGGTTTCAAGATTATCCCCTATGGCGATGCAGCAGCGTTAGAGCAGGCTGTCACCGACCGCACCGTAGGCTTTCTGGTAGAGCCCATCCAGGGAGAAGCAGGGATCATCGTCCCGCCGGAGGGATATCTGCGCCAGGTGCGGGAAATCTGCACCCGAAACAATATCCTGATGATTGCCGATGAGGTGCAGACGGGTTTTGCCCGCACTGGCCGAATGTTCGCCTGCCAATACGAGCAAATCAGTCCGGACATCCTGGTGATGGGCAAAGCGCTTGGCGGCGGGATCATGCCGGTCTCGGCTATTGCCGCTGATGCGGAAGTCCTGGGAGTCTATACGCCAGGCACACATGGGTCAACCTTTGGTGGCAATCCTCTGGCCTGCGCAGTAGCGATCAAGGCCATGGAAATTTTGGTACGCGATGATTATCCGCAGATGGCTGCGGAAAAAGGCGCCTATTTTATGGAGCGGCTGCGGCAGATCAAGAATCCTCATATCAAAGAAATTCGCGGTAAGGGCTTATTGATCGGCATGGAATTCGACCACCCAGCAGAAGAATATCTTGACAAGATGATGGCTCACGGGGTATTGGCCAAGGATACCCATGAATGCACTATCCGCTTCGCCCCGCCGCTGACCATCTCCTATGCAGAATTAGACGACGCCTGCGACAGAATAACACAGGCACTGCAAGAATAAACGCAGGCAGGCCTATTGGCCTGCCTAATCAATGCTCCTTTTAACATCCAGAGTCTGGCTCCGCGCTCCTTTGAGCAGCGGAGTTTTTGTCTGCTGAACAGCTAGTTCTCACCAGTGGTCTCGCCAGTGCTTGCCTCACCACTGTTAGTATCATCAGTGGTAGTACCGTCGCTGCTCTCTTCAGCACTCGGCGGACCATCAGGGAAGAGATAATTCAACGCTGCTTGCAGATGCGGATTTTTGGCTGGGTCGAGAGAGAAATAATCATCATAGGTAGTATCCGCGGGATCTTCTACCAGGATATCCGGCTCTAGACCAATGCCGTTGAGGCTAAAACCGGAAGGAGTATAATAAATGCTGCGGGTATAGCGGTGTCCGCTGCCAGATTCCAGCATCACAATACTCTGAGTGATGCCCTTGCCATAAGTGGTGGTACCGATAAGCGTAGCATCGGCCTTATCCTTCAGGGCGCCAATCAGCACCTCTGAAGCAGAGGCAGTATAGGCGTTTTGCAGCACTATCACATTCAAACCATTGAGTTGGCCACTGCTGGAACGATGTTCTTCTGACCCGGAAGAGGTCTTCTCACTGACCACCATTTCATTTAAAGGCACAAAGTATTCGCCAATAGCGATGCAGGCATAGAAATTGCCGCCGCCATTGCTGCGCAGATCCAGGATCAGATTTTCGATCTCTCCTTGATTGAGCAGCTTATTATAATGGGCAGCGAAATCGCTGCTGGTCGTCTCGGTAAAGCTGGAGATATGCATGTAAACAGTGCCCGGATAAGCAGAGAGGGTCACACTGGAAACAGTCTCCTCAGTGATGGTCTCGCGTTCCAAAGTCTCCTCATAGACGCTGTTATCAGAGGCCTTGCGCAGCTGCAGGGTTACTTCTTCACCCACCGGACCGCGGATCAATGACTGCGCCTCGGTAGAGCCCTTGCCCTCCAAGCTGATTCCATCCACGCCGATGATAACATCACCGATAGAGATATCGCTATCAGCAGCCGGAGTATCATCAAGGATATTATAGACCGTGACCTCGCCTTCATTCTCTACCATAGTAATACCAATACCGCCAAAAGAGCCGGTATAATCCTCTACCATTCGCTGATATTCAACAGGCGTATAATAGGAGGCATAATCATCATAGAACTCATCGACCTTAGCCTCTACCACCTGCTCAGCAATGGCGCTGGTAGCAGTGGCATCGATCTCCTTACTGACACCTGCCCGTGAAGTATCACAGGAACAAAGGAAGAGTGTTCCAGTTATTAAAATAGCACATAACAACTTTTTCATAAGCTTTCCTTATCTATTATTTATTTATAATTCTTGTTTTATTAACTAAACTTCATCTATTATCTATTAGCAAACACTTATCATTAAGCATCAGCTAAGCTTTATTCACCAACATTTTTACTAATTTTCAGCGATCTTATACAACAGCGGGAAAATACTTGTTCTCAACAACTATTGCCTTATCTCGGCAACCGCAGCGGGTAGTTCAGCTTAGACTTTTGCATCTTAGCATAGTGTTATCACCTGCTACATGGATGCAGGCAAACAGCAGGGGTATCATGTGGAAACGCCCTTCCTGAGGGAGGGCGTTTCCCAATAACTTATTTAAGCTCAGCTTAGATCTCGGGGGCCAGGAGGCCATAATCGCCATCTTTGCGGCGGTAAATGACATTGACATCATTAGTCTCGTCATTGACAAAGACGAAGAAGCTGTGTCCGAGAAGATTCATCTGCATGATAGCCTCTTCTAGATTCATCGGTTTGGTGGTAAAGGTCTTGGTCCTGACCGGCTTATCGTCCTCTACCCAGTGTTCTTCCGGCATAGAAGCGACATAATCGCGGCTAACGCCCCGTCCACGTTTGATCAGGCGCTGACGGTACTTATGGATCTGGGTTTCAATCTTTTCACTGACTTTATCGATGCAAGTATAAATATCATAGCCTTCGTCCTCGCCACGAATGACCATCCCATGATAGGGGATAGTGACTTCCAGGCGCTGCCGGTCACGAATGCTGCTCATGGTGACAACGGCGGTTTCCGGGCCAATAAGTTTGTCAAATTTGTTCAATCTTTTCTCACAGTATTCCTTCATGGCCTCGGTGATCTCAAGATTTCTCGACTTATAGTTAATGTTCATACGGAGCCACCTCCTAATTTTATTTGCGAATAAGCTCCCACATATTATATTATTTCCATATCCTGACGCTAATTCCTGTCAGCGGCAGTCATTTCACTTCGATTTCAGCAAAGGCTTAAGGCAGAGCATAGCCGGCAGCCACAGCTAAAACATATACACCGGACGCTCCCTGCTGTAACAATGCCCTGCTGCAGCTCTCTGCCGTAGCGCCGGTAGTAAAAATATCGTCGATCAGTAGCAGCTGCTGCCCTGCTACCTCCGGCACAGCGGTAAAAACACTGCGCAGTGTCTTGAGCCGTTCTCCACGGCCTAATTCTGCCAACGGCGGCGTATCCTCGCTACGCTGCAGCCACTCTGGGTGGTGCGGCAGGCCGGTTTCCTTAGCAATTAGCTGGCTGAGCAGCTCAGCCTGATTGTATCCCCGCTGGCGTAGGCGCGCCGGGTGCAGCGGCACCGGGACGATGGCATTAAAAGCAATACCCGCATAGCGCTCCGCTAATACCTCCAACAGCAGGGCGGCCAAAGGCCGGCGAAAGCCGGTGCGCTGCTGATATTTGAAAGCGATCAGAATTTCCCTCAGCCGCCCTTCATAGGGCAACGCTGCCGCTGCAGCGGTAAAGGACGGGTGATGATGGCGGCAATCCGGACAGAGATAGCGCTCGGTCTCGGTGGCAGCGATAAAGCTGGCGCATAGCGGACAATGGCGCAAAGATGACCGTCCCTGCTCACAAGCAACACACAGCGGCCGATCCACCGCCAAAGCGCCGCAATTCAGGCAATGGCGCTGGGGAAAGAACAATGCTGCAGCTGCTTTTTGCCACTGATAGAAGCTCATTCTCGTTTTCTACTCCTTTTTCCTTATTATACCATAAAAATACAGCAAAATTTCTTTTTCTCAACGACAAAAAAGGGAACAAAGGGACTTTTTTTCTCGTCATGATAACCATAAAGTAAAAAATATCAGCAAATGTGAATTTTTATCCCCAAGAAAAATGTGAATTGTTTGTGGATAAGGAGGAGACCAGCATTTTTTGTAGAAATAAGGCCATTAAAATAAAACAATGGAGTAGAACATGCTGATTCAAACAATCAACCTGGGCAAGACCTACAAGAATGGTATCGCTGCTTTGACCGATATCAATCTCTCCATTGATTATGGAGAGTTCGTTTTCTTGACCGGCGCTTCTGGCGCGGGTAAAAGCACGCTCATTCGCCTGCTCTTCCGGGAAGAGCTGCCTACTGCGGGACAAGTTCTGATCGGTGGGCGTAATGTTTCCCGTCTTTCCACTCCGGAGATCGTCCGCCTCCGCCGCAACAGCGGCGTAGTCTTTCAGGACTTCCGCCTGATGGAACGCAACACAGTCTTTGAGAATGTCGCCTTTGCGCTGCGGGCAGTGGAACGTCCGTACGCAGAGATCAAGATGCGTGTCCCGGCGATGTTGGAACGCGTAGGGCTGGCAGGACGTGAAAACGACAATGTTATGCACCTCTCCGGCGGTGAGCAACAGCGCGTTGCTGTCGCCAGAGCCATCATCAACAACCCCCTGGTTCTTTTCGCCGATGAGCCTACCGGCGACTTGGACCCCAAAACCAGTGATGAGCTGATCCAGCTCTTTGCTGACATTAATGCCGAAGGAACCACCCTGGTAATGGCTACCCATGACCAAATCATCGTTGATAAGATGCAAAAGAGGGTCATTACTTTAGACCATGGACACTTGATCGGCGACACGATTGGGGGGTGGCAGCTATGAAAATGTATTCCTTCCGCTACATTTTTCCGCAGGCTTTCAAATCGATGAAAAACAACGGCTGGCTAACTGCCGCCGCTATCCTGACCATCACTATCTCCCTGTTCCTCTGCGCGTTCTTCTGGATGATTATCATCAACATCAATGTCAACGCCACTGAGATCGAGGATGATGTGCGGGTGATGGCTTATATTGATTTTGATGTACCAGAGAGTGATTATGAAGAGATCGAGCTGACACTGCGTAATATCGACGGCGTCCAGTCTGTGGAATTTGTCAGCAAAGATGATGGCCTACTGACCCTGGAAGACCGCTTCAATGACACTGATTTACTCTCAACCTTAGAGGGCGATAATCCTTTGCCGGATATGTTCTCCATCACTGCTGAGGACAGCCAGGCTGTCGCCGCCATCGCCGAAGAGGTATCCGCACTCGACGGCATCTATCATGTCCGCTATGGTGAGGGCACGGTAGAAAAGCTCTTCACCATGACTGATACCGTACGCAAGGCCAGCATCGTGGTAATGGCGTTGTTGGGCGTCGCTGCGGTGACCCTGATCGCCATGGCGATCCGTCTGACCATTCTCGGCCGCAAAAAAGAGATCATGGTCATGAAATGGTGCGGTGCTACCGATGCTTTTGTCCGCTGGCCGTTCTTCCTGGAGGGCATGATGCTCGGTATCTTCGGCTCTATCCTGGCGCTGGCTTTGGCGCTGATACTCTATGGACAAGTCTTCTCTTATCTGACTGCAACCATCTCCTTCGCCACTATTGTCCCACTCAGTCAGCTGTGGCCAGGACTGACCCTCTTCCTCATCGGCGCGGGCGTCGTCTTAGGAGCTATCGGTAGTCTAATCCCGCTGGCACGTTTCCTCAAAGTATAATTAATTCCACTTAGTTTAGTGATATCTCACCACAAAGGGGGTCTACGATGCACAAAAAGAAACTGATACCCATCTTTTTAGTCATAGCGGCGGCAGTCTGTGTGCCGCTGGCCTATACGCTCTTCTCTTCACCGGCAGAAGCTTCGGGAACAGATACTTCTGAGCTAGAAGATATCCTCAATAATAGCGAAGACCCGCTGGAAGCCCTGCGCGAAAAGCAAGAAGAGATCAACCAGTCTATCGAATCACTTAAAGAACAAATCGAAGAGCAGAATCTGTTCATCGACGACTATAATGACCAGATCTCGGATATTGAATCGCAGATGCTGGCTGTTCAACAAAAGCTGGCGGCTATCCAGACCGGTATCGATGATGCTAATGATCAGATAGTTGAAGCTGAGCTGCAGATCGCCGAGGCTGAAGAACGGATGGATGAACGCAAAGGCTATCTGCAGGAACGCCTAGTCAACCTTTATGTCTATGGCGATATCAGCATGATGGACGTCATCTTCTCCACTGAGAGTTTCGATGATTTCCTCATTCTCTTCGATATGGTCGAGTTGGTGATGAACCAAGACCAGGATCTGCTCAATGAAATTATCAAAGAGAAAAACACCATTGAACATAACAAAGCGCTGATGGAACAGATGCGCGATGACCTGGAAGTAATGACCTACGAATACGAAGATATGCAGCTGGATCTGACCGCCCTGCAGAACGAAAAGATCGCTGCTATGAACGAGGCCATCTCCACCAAGGAAGGTTATCAGGCGATGCTCGATGCTGAAGAAGCAGCATCCGAACAGGCCGCAGCATT
>CALYAP010000058.1 GCA_944393575.1 uncultured Clostridia bacterium | reverse complement strand
GCTACTGATCCGGCCACGCTGCTGCCGGCGCCGCCGTTTTCTACCAACACAATGAAAGCATAAGGGTGCTCCTCGCTATTGAGAAAGCCGGTAAACCAGGCATGCGGCGCTGCGCCTGATTCGACCTCAGCAGTACCACTTTTAGCGCAGACTGGTAAGCCGGGGAAACTCTCAACGCCATAATTCTCCCGCACGCAATAGGCCATCATCTCTTTAAGCTCATTAGCAATATCACTCTTCATGATGCGGTCTTTGTTATGAAAAAGGTCAAACCACAGGGGAATACCACCGGTGGAGGTGACCTTTGCCAGCAGGGTCGGTTCCACTGCCTTGCCCCCATTGGCGATAGCGCTGATATAACGCAGCATTGAGCAGGGATTGACCAGGTCGTGATATTGGCCCACACCGGACCAGCCCAGATTCATACTGCCAACAGCAGCGATATCAAAGCTACCAGTAGCTGGAGTATAGCCATTGACATCGAAATCCGCTTCCGTCAGGCCCGCTTTATCCGCGTACTCTGCCAGAGTTTCACCGGTCAGCTGTTGTGCCAGAGCGGCAAAGCAGCAATTGCAGGAGACAGCCAAAGCATCATAGAAGGTCAATTCGCCATGTGCATATTGACAGGTAATAGTGCCGTCCTCATATTCAGCACTGCCGGTGCAGGTATAGCTGAAAGCATCCAGGTTCTCGATGTTCTCCAGCGCTGCTTGAGCAGTGAGGATTTTAAAAGTGGAGCCAGGGGGATAAACTCCGCTGAGAAAACGGTTCAGATAAGACACATTATCCGGCGGAGAATTGGGCTCAAAGCCAGGAGAGCTGACCATCACTACCAGTTCTCCGGTGGTATAATCCATCACCGCCACACAGCCCTGACGGCCGCCGAGGGCATTCCAGGCAACTTTATTAAGCTCCGCATCAATGGTCAGATACACATCGCGGCCTTTGCCGCTAAAGCTATAAACGCCATTAACCATATTATAGCCCATCAGCTGACGCTCAAAAATACTGGTAGCTGAACCGCCGATATTTCCGGCAGGATCGCCGACAGCATGCAGGGTAGCCATGCGAATACTATAATCATCGCTATAGACGCGATTGCCCTCCTCATCAGTAGAAAGCAGCAACACGCCGTTGCGGTCACGTACCTGGCCGGAAGTGAGGATACCGTTGGTATGAGTGTGGGTATTGGAAGCAAAAGCGGCCCAGTCCTCACCGTCTGTCTCTAAAATAATCAGAAAATAGGCTGAGCCCAGCGCCAGGAAAGCTACCAACGCCAGAATGATCAGCGCCCGCCGTTTGATCTTATTCATTGAGCGCCACCTCCCTGCGGAGCAGCTTTAGCGGCAGATTTCTGCTGTTGTTTTTTAATCCAGCTCCGCTGCTTAAGGGCGAAGCTCGCATTCTGCCGTGTATCAGCAGCCTTGAGAAAAGCCAACAGACACCAACAAGCGACCATACTGGTGCCGCCATTACTGACAAAGGGGAAGGTAACGCCAGTCAACGGCAAAAGATCCAAAGATCCGCCGACATTGAGCATGGTCTGGAAAAGCAGCAGTGTAGCAGTACCACAGGCTGCGATGACAAAATAAGAGGAACGGGCATTGCCTGCGCACTTGACCGCAAAGAGAGCGACGATCACCAGAGCAGCCAGGGCGGTGCCGGCGATGATCAGCCCCCATTCCTCAGCGACAAAGGCAAAGACCAGATCAGTATCAGCAGCAGGAATCGTTTTCAGCCAGCCTTCGCCGCCGCCCATGCCTAAAAAGCCGCCGCTGGCCAGCGCCGACATCGCACGGGTCTGCTGAAAGCCGCCGGTAGCAGCGAATTCCCAGGCATGGCCCCAGGTAGCAAAACGCTCGGCAATATATGGTTTGACAGTCAATACCAGCACTACGGCGCCCACTGCACCAGCCACGCTCAATGCTACAGTAGCCAGGTCTCCGGAGCGCAGATAAGCGATCACCAGATAAGTAGCAAAGAAGATCAGTGCAGTACCGAAATCACTCATCAGTGCTAAAGCGCCGACAATAGCAGCGGAAAGGATGATAAAAGAGTAAAGATTGCGCCGGGCAAAAAGGCGATCCAAAGTGGCTGCTCCGGCAAAGATAAAGAGCACCTTAACCAGTTCTGAAGGTTGAAGGGAATAGTCGAAAATCTCTACCCAGTTTTTGGCCCCGTAGATCGATTCACCAAATATCAGAACCCAGGCTAACAGCGCCAGGGCAGCACCTGCTGCCGGCCAGCGTAATATCTTGATGCGCTTCATATCGCGAAGGATCCATCCCAAGACAAAGAAACCAACAACGCCAACCCCGATACAAGCAGTCTGCTTCATCAGCTCGGAAGGAGCACCAGAGGCGATCACTGCTAACCCTAGTGAGCTAAGGAAAAAGGCCATGGTCTCGATCTCAAAACCGGTACGCCGCAGGGAGCGGGAAATCAGCCAGGTAGCCCACATGATTACCAGCAGCAGGGCAAAAGCTCCGAGAATGGTGAAACTATGCCCCGTCTCGCTCTGAGCCAGCGCCAACTGGCAGGCCATCACGATGATAAAAGCGCTCAGCAGTATCAACGTCCGCGAAGGACGAATATGCTTACCCGGCACAGTGCGGGTAGCGCGTTGCTGTTCATCTTCTTCCGCAGTGATCTCGGCCAAAACCAACTCGCTGCCAGCTACGGAGATGACGTCTCCCTCCTGTAGTTCTCTTCTTCCTTCTACCGGCTCTTCGTTAACCAGCAGATTGCCTTTGTGGGCGATATCGATCAGCTGCCAGCCGCCTTCCTCATTACGAATCAGCGCAGCATGAGTACGCGAAATCTCCGGCATTGGCAGGGCGATATCCGCACCTTTGCCACGGCCGATGATATTTTCCCAGTGATTGACAGGCAGGCGCACGCCATCGCCCAGCCCCAACCAGGCCCAGGTTTCCGGTTCGCTTTTGCTTCTGATCAGCGATAAGCCGCAGCGCACCACCACAAGCACTGCCAGGATAGGCAGAACGATGCGGGAAACCATGGTGCCGATAGGCAGAATCAAATCGCTCAGGCTATCGCCCAGCCCAGCTAAAAAAGCGTCTATTGAATCTATAAAAGCTAGGACAGAATCCACAGCATTACCTCCACTAAAGTCACTCAAAGAATCACTAAGAGCTGGTAGGTCATATGCTATTATACAGTAGAAAAAGTTTTTTGTCCAAAATCTTAAGAAAACTTTAAGGTTTAAAGTTTGGTGACGGCGGCAAGTAAATGCGTTTTTCACTGACCAACATATCCATGGCCAGATCATGAGCTTCCGCCGGCAAAATGTCATCCAAAAGCTGTGCTTCCCGGGCAAGCGCTATACGTAGCGCCGGACAAGAGGACAGATAGCGGTCATAATAACCGCCGCCACGGCCCAGACGTAACAAAGTCTGCCGGGCAAATGCTACTCCCGGGACGATGACTAAGTCTATTTCCATAGGCATCAGCAGAGCGCTATCAGGAGGAGGCGCCGGGATACCATAACGGTCTGGATGCAAGTCAGCCAAATCGCTGATCAACCGCGCTTCCATTATCCCCGGAGAGGTGATCAAAGGAGCTGCTATCCGTTTACCAGCAGCTAAAGCAGCGCGTAATAATGGCAGCGTAGCGATCTCCCGCCCTACTGCCAGATAGCAGAAAACAGTCTGGGCCTGTTGCCAGGCAGACTGGCTGAGCAGCTTATCCATAATAGCCTCATCCGCAGATGCTATCTGCTCCGGCGTGAGTGCAGCTATCCGCTCTTTGATCAGTGTCCTCAGCATTTCTTTATCGTTCATAATTATTTCAGCTGCCATGACCGTCCTCTTCTTGCGCCGCTATCGGCAGTCAATTAGCTACAGAAAGCGTTTCTCAATATAAGCAGAGCACATTCCTGTTGCCATCGCGGCATAATCACAATAAAAGGCAATGGTGTCGCCCACCTGATAATCAGGACCATCGGTGATATCGCAGACCAGATAATTGCTGCTGCCGCCTAATAATTCTACCCCATGGTCGCAGGGTGTAAGGCCGTTAATATAGATCTCCTGTTTACCCAGAGCAGCCAGGGCACGTTTACGCAGTCCTTTATCTTCAAAACTAGTGGTACCGCCAAAGCTATCGCAACTGCCTGATTCTCCCCATGGCAAAGAAGGCTTGGTTTTGATCTCGATGATCTCCGTCTCTACAGTGAAGGCGCCCTGGCGCAGCCAATCTGCCGGTACGTCATAGCAGGGGATCATCCCCAACAATAAGGATTCCCCGCAGCGCAGATCAGTGATAGCAGCTGGCAGCTGGCCGGCAGCCAACATTTTCAGCGAGCTGGAATTTCCGCCGGAGACCACTGCTAACTGGCGGCCGATAGCTGTTTCCACTGCCGCCGCCATATCAGCCATTGCCGCCATATTCTTGACGCCGGGAAGGATATTCCCATAGCAGCTGAGATTAGCGCCGATCCCTTCCAACTGCACATGGGGCAGGCTCTCGGCCAGGATTGCCAACTGTACCAGCTCCTGCTGGTCGCATCCTTCACGCAGATCGCCCAGCTCAGCCATTAGCATGACTTTATAGGAAGTATTCTGCCGTCCAGCCTCAGCTTCGATCTCTCTCAGCAGGCGTTCTTCAGAAATTAATGCTCCATCAGTTAGCTCGATCAGCTGCGGCATTTCACAGATCATCGGTGAACGCAACAGCCATTTCTCCACTGCCAGATCAGCGTAATTACGGATATGACGCAGACTGGAATCACCAATACGGGTAAAGCCCAACTCGGCGATGGCACGAATCAGTTGGTCATAACCAGCCAATGCCTTAACCACCGGAGTGATCTGGATCCGCTGCTGCTCTCCCATTTTTTTCAGTGCAGCAGCATTCGTCAGAACAGCCTCTTGATCGATTAGAATGCGTGGATATGTCATCGTATCCTCCTTAGGTACGTCAGTAGCAAAAGCCAGGTAGTACGCCAGCATAAATGCTCTCTGGCACCAATTCGCCGCCAGCACCGCTGCTTCCTGCATCGCCGTCAAATCAATGACTGCCAGCAGACAAGGGTAAACTCTATCCTGGCTAGATATAAAAACGAAACAGCCGGTAAAGGGCTGTTTCGTACTTTACTAATTTAGTCTATTTTGTTGGTATAAGCTATATGAGAGATTACATATCAGCTTTCCAGAGGCCATGAAGATTGCAGTGAGCATAAACAGCCACTGGTTTATCATCAGTAAGAGAGAAAACTGCTACCGGCTCTTCGCCTGGTTTAAGGCATTTGCGCTGGCCGCCTCTTTCGGTCTGGAGATAAATCCAGTCAATATAATGATTCTCTTCCATCGGATGCGGAACTTCGCCAACTGCTACCGTGACTTTGCTGCATTTTTTAGTAGGTACGGGAACATGTTTTTCCTGAGCGGCGTCAACGCTACCCGGAACCAGCTCGGTCATTTCCTCGCCGCAGCAGATCATCGGCACACCGGAGCTATGAATCAAACCAACCAGGTTACCACAATGTTTACAATAGAAAAAACGATTTTCACAGGACATGATGAAGCCTCCTTTACTTTT
>CALYAP010000057.1 GCA_944393575.1 uncultured Clostridia bacterium | reverse complement strand
AAGTTTTCCTTCATTCTTTCGATATGAGTTGATTTAGGAATGACAACTATTCCTCTTTGCAGGTGCCAGCGAAGAATAACTTGTGCTGCTGATTTGCCATATTTTTCCCCTATAGCAAGCAGTGTTTTATCTTCAAATAGTCCACCCTTTCCTTCGCCAAAGGGAGCCCATGCCTCAAGCTGAACGCCGTATTTTTCGTTCCATTCTTTAGCTATTTTTTGCTGGTTATGAGGATGTATCTCGATTTGGTTAACCATTGGACGAATGCGTGAGAAGGAAGCAATATCGACCATTCGGTCAGGGTAGAAGTTTGAGATACCAATAGCACGCAGTTTCCCTTCATCGTATAAGTCTTCAAGAGCTCTCCATGAACCATAGTAATCAGAGAATGGTTGGTGCAGGAGCATCAGATCGATATAATCGGTTTGCAGTTTACGCAATGATTCTTCTACTGATTTTTTGCATTTATCATAACCGTAATGCTCAAGCCACACTTTTGAGGTAAGAAAGATGTCTTCCCGGGGAATACCACTTTTGACAATAGCGCTACCAACTTCCTCTTCGTTAAAATAGCTTTGCGCGGTATCTAGACTGCGGTAGCCCACGCTCAGTGCATCTAAAACACATTTTTCACATTCCTCTTTGGTTACTTGGTATACACCGTAGCCTAACATCGGCATTTTTACCCCATTTGCTAAAGTGACATTCATCATGATTTTTCACCACCTATAAAATTTTTAAATTGAATTATAGTTATATCTTGATATATAATTCAATCATATAAGTTAAACTCAACTTTAAGTCAAGTGCTTTTTCAAAATTTTGGAGGATGCTAAAATGTTTTACACTGTGGGAGAAATGGCTAAGAAAATTGGTCTGGCACCATCCACGCTGCGTTATTATGATAAAGAAGGCTTGCTACCTTTTGTTGAACGTTCCAGTAGCGGCATCCGTATGTTTAAGGATGCAGATTTTGAATGGCTGCAGGTAATTGAATGTTTGAAGAAAACCGGTATGCAGCTTTGCGATATTAAGCGGTTTGTTGAGATGGCCATGCAGGGTGACGAGACGATCGATGAACGTCTTTTTTTGATAAAAAAGCAGCACCAGGCAGTAGAAAAGCAGATTGATGCCTTAAATGAAACGCTAAAGACCCTTGAATTTAAAACTTGGTATTATGAAACTGCTAAGGCTGCAGGTACTACGGAAATACCGCGTAATATGCCGCTAAGTGATCTGCCGGAAGAATATCGTGAGATCAGGAAAAAGTTGAGGGGAGAATAATAGTACATTTGTTAGATGTACTAACAACTTTTATGTAGAATTTGTTAATAATGAAATTATCATTTATCGATTAACTGCTCATAAATATGAAAGTGGGATTGATGAATTTATAAAGTTTGAGTATTAGGGGATAAATACTGCACAATTATTCTATAAAGTAAAAGGAGGCAGCTTCATTAGAAAGCTGCCTCCTTTTAAATATTTAATGATTTTTAGAGGTCGTAATAGTATTTGAATTCAGCCGGATGCGGATAAGCTGCGATCTCTTTTGCTTCAGCAAGTTTATTATCCTTCCAAATTTTCAGCAGATGTTCTGGGAAAACTCCGCCTGCAGTCAGATAATCATGATCAGATTCCAAAGCTGCTAATGCATCGGGCAGGGAATTGGGCAGGAAGTGAATCTTCTTCTGCTCCTCTTCAGAGAGATTATAAAGGTTGAAGTCATATGGCCCCCAGCCAGCGGCAACCGGATCAATTTTGTTTTTAACACCATCAATACCAGCCATTAAGATAGCGGCATAAGCGTAATAAGGATTGCAAGTAGCATCAATACTACGTAGCTCAAAACGTTTTTCTTCCGGTGCTTTGGCATAGGCTGGAACGCGAATAACTGCTGAACGGTTAGCTGTGGCAAAACCGATAGTGGTAGGTGCTTCATAACCAGGAACCAGACGTTTATAGGAATTAGTAGAGGGATTGGTCAAGCCACAGAGAGATGCGGCATGCTTGAGAATACCACCGATAAAATAGAGGGCGGTTTGTGAGAGACCGCTATATCCCTTGGGGTCATAGAAAACAGGCTCACCGTTTTTACGCAGCATCATATGGACATGCATACCGTTACCAGCTTCTCCATAGATGGGTTTAGGCATAAAGGTAGCGGTTAAACCCTCGCTCTTTGCTTGATTTTTGACCACATATTTGAGCAGCATCGACCGGTCAGCCATAGTAACCAGATCGCCAAAATTGAGCTCAAATTCGATTTGTCCGGGGCCAGCAACTTCCGTATGATGATATTTGATCGGAACACCGCGTTCTTCTAGCATCACGGAGATACGGTTGCGGATACCGAAAGTATTGTCATGAGGTGAGGTGATATGATAAGCACCTTTATGACGGATCTGGTAACCATCACCAATATTGGGGGTATTCCATTCAGCACAATCACTATCGATCTCTAAAGCAATCCGCTGAGGATCTGCTTGGAAAGCGACATAGTCGAGAATGAATAGCTCGAACTCCGGACCCATCAGGATGGTGTCAGCAATGCCGTTATCCTGCATATATTTGACGGCAGCTTTCGCCACATTGCGCGGGTATTGATCGAATGGTTTGAAGCCGTCATCAGTAATGGAGCAAACGTCACCAATCATCGAAAGAGTAGGCATTTCTGCAAACGGTTCCTCAACTGCGGAAGTCAAGTCCGGAATAAAGACCATATCTGACTTTTCGATCGGGGCATAACCATAGTTAGAACCATCGAATCCCAAGCCCCATTTCATCGTCTTTTCGGTAAATCTTTCGATCGGCAGCGTTAGATGCCGCCAGCGGCCATTGAGGTCGATCATTTTGAAATCGACCATTTTAATACCATGTTCATTACAATAATTGAGCGTTTCTTCTAGTGTTTTAAACATCGGCAACTCCTTTTAATTTTATTAAATAATATTATTTACCGAAGCCGTTGTCCGCATTTACCGCAGAATAAAGCTTTCGGGTTTACTACAGCAGCTCCACATCTAGGACATACCTGTTGAGTCTGGGTAGTGTTTTGTTCAGCATTAGCTGTTGGTTCGCTAGTTCCAACTTGGTTTGCTGGTATATGTTCAACGATGTGGTGAGTGGTGGGTGTAGTTTCTTTATTAGCATTACGCAGTGCCATTAATTCGGGGCTATCCTCCACTCGTAGAGAGAGCGTTGATTGTAGCCCGGCATCAAAATCATAGCCGCATTTGGGACAGAGGTGATCTTTACGGGAGCAACGTTCTTTGCAGATAGGACATCTTCTACCTCTGGCAGTAAGAAGAAGCACTAGTAAAATGATGACTAATGCTGCCAAAATATAGTAGAGAATACAAATGCCTAATGGGGCAGTACAAAGCCCGCAGGTATTACATGGAATCCCCAAAGATAACGCTGTTTCTGGTGTACCGGATGTGGCTAAAGCAATTTGGGGAAAAGCTAGACAAACGATGCATGTTAATATAGTTGAGATAAAGAGCATAATATTCAGCCTCATATTTTATACTTTAATTTCAAACAAAACTAAATTAAATAATAACCCGATTTAGCGGATAAATCAAGTCTTGCTGTCGGAAAAACAGATAAAAATCATCTTCATGCCTATCCTAGCAGGGATATTTTTTCAACCACTGCTTTTTCTAATTCAGGAGTATTGGCTACGGTACCTTCTTCTATTGCTAAAGCATCATGGTGTGCTGTTTCCAGCAAGTCTTGATCTTCAAAGATATTGGCGATCTTTAGTGAAGGCAGCCCGTGTTGCCTTTTGCCGAAAAATTCTCCCGGGCCACGGAGACGAAGATCCGCCTCTGCTAAGGCAAAGCCATCGCTTGATTGACAGATGATTTCCATTCTTTCTTTGGCTATTTTGCTTTGGGCATTATGAATGAGGATGCAATGACCTTCCTCTTGGCCACGGCCGATCCTGCCTCTCAATTGATGCAGTTGAGCCAGGCCGAAACGCTCGGCATCGCGGATCAGCATGATGCTGGCATTGGGAATATCGATGCCTACTTCTACTACTGTCGTAGAGACGAGAATATCGATATCTCCCTTTTGGAAAGCCCCCATTACCTGAGCTTTTTCCGCTGGCTTCATTTTACCATGCAGTAAGCCGATATGAAGCTGCGGGAAAACCTCACTTTGCAATCTTTGGTAATATGAGGTGGCTGACGCTAGATCTAAGGCTTCGCTATTTTCGATTAATGGACAGACGATAAAGACCTGTCTGCCTTTAGCCACTTCTTTAGCAATAAAAGCATGAATACGTGCTTCATAGCTATAATCAACAGCATAAGTCCGGACTGGTTTGCGCCCAGGCGGCAGTTCGTCGATTATCGAAAGACTCATATCTGCATAAATAGTCATCGCCAGGGTACGGGGAATGGGGGTGGCGGTCATGATCAGGGTATCTGTCAAATGCTCACCCCGTAGCTTAGCCCTTTGGGCGACGCCAAAACGATGTTGCTCATCAGTGATAGCCAGCCCCAGATCAGCAAAAATAACTCCCTCCTGGATCAGTGCGTGGGTGCCGACGGCAAAGTTGATGCTGCCATCGGCCAGGCCAGTTAAGATATTTTTTTTCTCTTTGGCCGGGGTACTGGAAGTCAGCAATGCCACACTAATTTGGAGCTGCTCCAGTAACGGAGCGAGATTATGATAATGCTGTGCTGCCAGTAGTTCGGTGGGAGCCATCATCGCTGCCTGTTTCCCATTGAGACAGCATTTGGCTATCGCAGCCGCTGCCACTGCTGTTTTACCGCTGCCCACATCTCCTTGTACGAGCCGCATCATTGGCTGGTCGCCATTCATATCCTGATAGATTTCACTGATTACCCTCTGTTGGGCTTTGGTCAAAGGGTAGGGGAGCAGCTTTTGGAAGGAGGTTAAGATCTCTTGATCTTCTCTTTGTTGCTGCGGACGGACAATTTTTTGCTTAACTTTAGGATTATTGCGTAATATAGCTAACTGGATCGTCAACAGCTCTTCATACGATAAGCTGCAATGTGCTTGTTTGATGTCTACGGGGTCTTCCGGAAAATGTATTTTTTGGATCGCTGCAGCCCGGGAGAGCAAATGATGCTTATCAATAAGTTCCTGTGGCACGATATTGGCAATATTAGTGCCATTGCCACATAGTCGCCAAGCTGCGGCGATAGCATTACGGATAGTTTTTTGACTGATCCCCTCCGACGAACTATAGATCGGCACAATACCAGTTGCCGCCCGGTCCGTATCTTCTGCCAGCTGATAATCCTCTACGGCCAGTTCAATAGTATTAAACCTGCGCTCTACCTTACCAAACACGATTAGTTCACGGCCCGGATAAAATCTCTTTTGCAGGAATGGTTGGTTGAACCAGATAGCTGGCATGATTCCTGTTTCATCACGTAAATAGCAGCGGAGGATCGTCAACTTTCCTCTAGTGCGCTGCACTTCTGTGCTGATCACTGTCCCGTGGATGCTTATTTGTGCGCCAATTGGTGCGTCTTGGATTTTGGTAATAGTACGGCGGTCACGATAATCACGCGGATAGAATTCCAACAAATCTCCAGTGGTGCTTATCTCGAGTTTGCGGAAAAGTTCGGCTTTTTTCGTACCTATATTGGGTAGTCTCACCAGAGGAATATTGAGGGTAGAGGCGGCTGCTTTATCATGAATATCTGTATTAGCATTTGGACTTGGGGATGCCTGTTGCAAAGGGATGCTTTTGACCTCTGCAGGAATGGAAGCCGCTAATTGTTCTATTATTAATGGCCGTTCCTGTAGTGAGGCAGCACTGTACTTTTCTGCTAATTGCTGACATTCTTGCAAACCATGGCTTTTGGCCCATGCGGAAATAAAGGCCCCAAAACCGCCAAAAATGGCTCCGTCATGATAGCCCAGGTTTATTTCTTTATTGATGATCTCATTAATATTCATAATCAATATTTATTATCAAGCCGCTATCCGCTAATGATTCTGTTAATGAAAAGGCGGCCATAATGGCCGCCTGTATTTACTCGACTGAGAGCAGGAAATAATACAATGGCTGCCCACCATAGTATAATTCTACCTCGTAATCTGGGAACTTTTCCGCTAGAGTCTCTTTGAGTTCTTCAGCCTGTTCTTCGCTGATATCCTCACCATGATAAAGGGTGATAATTTCTCCTTCATCATAAGAATCAACCATTTTTTGAGCTAACTCGAAAAGCATGGCATCGATCTCTTTGCCGCAGCCAATAATTTCACCATTGAGAAGGGCTAAGATATCACCTTTCTCAATATCGAAGCCATTGAACTTAGCCGGGCGGATAGAGTAGGTGAGCTCGCCATTGACGATTTCATCTAAAGTACGGGACATAGCTTCGGCATTAGCTTCGGCGCTTTTATCCGCATCAAAGGCTAACATCGCAGATAATCCTTGCGTAATGAATTTGCTCCTGATCACTTGTACTGGTTTGCTGGTCAAATTTTTGACCTGATCAGCAGCGAGAATGATATTGCTATTGTTGGGCAGAATTACTATTTCGCTCGCAGGATTGCTTTCCACCGCATTGAGAATATCTTCTGCCGAGGGATTCATCGTTTGGCCGCCGCTGATAATCGTAGCGCCAAATTCGCTGAAAAGATTCCCCATGCCATCACCAGAACAAACAGCTATTACCCCACATAACGGAGCATCCTCAGGTGCATCTTCCGCCGGAGCAGTAGCTTCCGGTGCTGTTGTAGTTTGTTCTGCCAATTCCTGTGCGGCTTTGTTTTCATGATGTTGGTCGACCATATTGTCGACGATGATGTCATGCAGAGAGCCAAACTGTGAACAGTATTCTAATACCTTCCAGGGCTGATTATTATGGAAATGGATTTTGATGACGTTTTCATCACCAACTACCAATAAACTATCTCCCGGTGGATCTTGGGAGAGATGGTCACGTATAGTATCGATCGGTAGATTTTCTCCTTTGATCAACATCTGGGTGCAGAAAGTAAATTCGATATTTTCAGTAGAAATAGCCGGTGTCTCCTCCTGAGTAATGATAGCCGGAGCATCTGCTGAACGGGTGGATAGCTCAATCTGCCATCCCGGATCTTCACCATTGCCAATGGCGGCAATGCCACCACGAATAAAGCATAGTAAACCGGCACCGCCAGCATCGACAACCCCAGCTTCTTTAAGTACAGGGAGCTGATTAGGCGTATTGGCCAGGGCTTTTTCTCCTGCCTTCATTGCATCCTGGAGCATATCTATGATAGAGGCACCCTTATCTGCTGCAGCCATTGCTGCATTAGAAAAGGCTTTATAAACAGTTAGAATAGTGCCTTCAACCGGCTTCATAACTGATTTATAGGATAGCTCTACGCCTTTATGCATTGCCGCTGCTAATTCTTTAGCGGTGCATTCACTTTTGCCGGAAAGGGCAGTAGAGAAGCCGCGAAAAATCTGTGATAAAATGACTCCGCTGTTGCCGCGCGCACCCATCAAAGCGCCCATGGCAAAATCACCAGCCACCTTACCGACGCCAGCTGCGATACTGTTGGCAGATATTTTTTTATCGGCAGAGCTGACAGTCAAAGACATGTTGATGCCAGTATCCCCATCTGGAACTGGAAAAACATTAAGAGCGTCTATTTCTGCTTTATGATCTCCGAGGTAGACGCTGCTGTTATGCAAAAATTCAGCTAACTGGGCAGCATTTACCTTGGTTGTATTTGAGTCCATGGTAACCCTCCCGCGTTAGTCGATGATACGCACACCTTGGACAAAAACGTCGACTTGATCGACTATTAGTCCAGTGTGTTTCTCAACGATATATTTTACATTTTCGATAACATTAGTAGCGATGACCGATACTCGCGTACCATATCCTACTACTACGCTTACTCTGATATATAACTTATCATCCTTGACAGTAACATCAACACCCTTGCTGAGAGCTTCTCTTCCCAGCAACTCATTGAGTCCATCGCTAAGGATGCGGGAGCTGACCATGCCCACAATACCGAAGCATTCAGTGGTCGCAATACCTGCTAAAGTAGCGATCACATCTTTACTGATATCAATTGATCCGTATTGTGTGCGGATTTCCTTGCCCATGATGACACTCCTTTCAATTTAGTTACTTTGCGTTTATTATACCGCAAAGCTCATAAAAATTAAACCCCTACAATAGGAAATAGTAGAAAATATTTACTCTAAGTTATCTCCTTTTTCGAGGGATTGCCAAGGTAACGGATACTTGATATAATATTTGACAAGCTTAGCCATTGGCATTATTGCTATGCTCAATCATCTTGGCCAGCTGCAAATAACTGATTATGAAAGGCACCCTATGGACTATCAAAAATTAGCACAGCTACTATTTCCAGATATCGATACTACTCGTGAAACCTGGGAGGAAAAATATCCACCCCGCATGCTGTCGGCAGGCGCGAAGGTAACCCGTATTGGACCTTCGCCTACGGGATTTATTCATCTGGGCAATCTTTATAATGCCCTGATCGGTGAGCGTCTGGCTCATCAAAGCGGTGGTGTATTCTTTCTGAGGATCGAAGACACTGACAATAAACGCGAGGTCGAAGGCGCAGTTGATGTTATTATCCGGGCGATGGATTTTTTCGGGGTTAAATTTGACGAAGGCGCGACTATTGACGGTGAGACCGGTGCCTATGGCCCGTACCGCCAACGGCAACGTAAGGAAATCTACCAATCAATGGCCAAGTGGCTCGTCGAACAGGGAAAAGCTTATCCTTGCTTCTGCACTGAAGAGCAGCTTGCCGCTATGCGTGAGCAACAAATCGCGCAGAAGCTCAATTTTGGCTATTATGGACAATGGGCTGCTTGCCGGGATTTGAGCTATGAGGAAATTGAGGCCCATCTGGCGAAAGGAGATCCTTTTGTCCTGCGTTTTCGCTCTGATGGAACTGGAGAACATGATATTACTGTTTTTGATGCTATTCGCGGCGAATTAGTGATGCAGGAGAATTATCAGGATTTTGTCCTGCTGAAAAGTGACGGTATTCCGACTTATCATTTTGCCCATGTTGTTGACGATCATTTGATGCGCACTACCCATGTTGTTCGTGGTGAAGAATGGCTGGCCACACTGCCGATGCATGTTCAGCTTTTTGACACTATGGGCTGGCAGCGTCCAATTTATTGCCATACTGCTGTTCTGGAGAAGATGGATGGAGAACAGCGGCGTAAACTCTCTAAGCGTAAAGACCCCGAGCTGGCCTTAGCCTATTATCAGGCTGAAGGATATCTGCCCACCGCTATCTGGGAATATCTTTTGACCGTACTGAATTCTAATTATGAGGAATGGCGGATAGCCAATCCGGGTGTTGATTGCCATCAATTCCCCTTTAGAGAAGAGAAAATGAGTAATTCAGGCACTTTGTTTGATCTGGATAAACTGCGCGATATCTCCAAAGAGGTTATTGTGGCTATGCCGGCTAGTCAAATTTATGATGAGCTTTTAGCCTGGGCTAATGTTTATAATCCCCAATTTGCTGCTTTGTTGGAACAGGATCGGGACTATGCAGAGCGCATCATTGATATTGGCCGTAGTGGTGACCGCCCACGTAAAGACTTATGGACTTGGTCGCAGGCAGTACAATTCCTGTCCTTCTATTACGATGAAACCTTCCAGCAGGAAGATGACTATCCTGCCAATATTGATCAAGAGATGCGGAGAGAGATTCTCACTGCTTATCTTAAAACACTTGATTTTGCCGATGATAATAGTGCTTGGTTTGCTAAAGTGAAAGATATTGCCCAGAAAAAGGGCTTCGCTCTCAAACCAAAAGATTATAAAAAGAACCCAGATCAGTACCCAGGCAGTATTGTTGATGTTTCTAATGTGATCCGGGTAGCAATCACTGGACGGCAGAATTCGCCTGATTTGTGGGAGATTTCACAGGCTCTTGGTGAAAAACGGGTTCGCGCCAGAATAAAAAAGCAAATTGATTAAATTAGGGCTTGACTTCAACCGCCATTTTTGGCATAATAAAAAAGCTGATTGTGGCACGTTGGAGAAGCGGCTTAACTCACCAGCCTCTCACGCTGGCATTCATGGGTTCGAATCCCATACGTGTCACCATAAA
>CALYAP010000056.1 GCA_944393575.1 uncultured Clostridia bacterium | reverse complement strand
AGATCATCAAAGAGTGCAACAAACGTGGTATGTTGGTACTGTCCTGCGGTATGCGCGGCAACAACATGCGTTTCCTGCCTCCGCTGGTTATCACTGATGAGCAGTTGGCACAGGCTATGGATATCCTTGAAGAAGCTTGCGACGTCGTACTCGACTAGTAATGCTGTTTTCACTGGTGGGCATGCTATTCATAGCCTGCCCGCCAGTGAAGTTCATTTTCTGTTGATTAATCGGCTGGAAAATTGCTTGAATATATTAAATTAATATATAGCGAATTTTATAGAGATATTTCTTTGAGATGTCTGTAAAATGTTCACGTATACTGGGATAATTTCTTTCCTGGATTGTTGACAGGGAAAAATGGGTATAATATAATTTTAATGTATACAAGCAGTTCTGTTTATGTAGTATGTAATTGTTTATTTAAGGTAGTGACTTATTTATCAAGGTAGGAGGAAGGATAAAATGAGACTTGAACTTGACTCTATCAAAATCAAAGATATTCAAGAGTCCTCGGCTACGGCTATCAAAGACGGCGTTCTCTATCTTAACAAAAAAGAATTAGAAGAAGAGCTGTTGAAAGATGAAAAAATTAAATCCGTAGACATCAATATCGCTCGTCCTGGCGATAAAACCAGAATCATCTGCATTCAGGATGTTATGCAGCCTCGTTGCAGAGAAAATGGTAACAACTTCCCTGGTTTTGTTGACAAAATGCAGATTGTTGGTAACGGCAGAACCGTATCTTTAGACGGCGCTGGTGTTATCATTTCTAACCCCGAATCTACCCGTATTGAGATGGGTGTTTTGGATATGGATGGCCCGATGGCTGGTCTTACTCCATATGCTAAATTGAACATTGTCAGCTTGGCTTTTTATCCTGTCGAAGACATCAAAAATGATGCCAACGAAGAACGTATCTTTGAAGATGCGATTAAAGCCGCTGGTTTGAAAGCCTGCGTTTATCTAGCCAAAGCAGGCCTTGAAGTGAAACCTGATGACGTTGAAGTATTTGAATCTGAAGTTGGCGAATCCGTGGATCCTTCTTTGCCACGTGTTGCTTACTGCTTCCAGACCTATACTCCTCAGTTCGACTACAAAGGCCGCTCTGATAGATTCTTCTATGGTGCTGCTATGACCAATACTTTCCCAACCATTATCAATCCTAATGAAGCATTGGACGGTGCATTGGTTGGTTGGAATGCTATTAAAGCTATTGAAACTTATAGCATGCAGAACAATGGTACCATCAAAGAGCTCTATAAACATCATGGCAAAGACCTCAACTTTGTCGGTGTAGTTGTTTATTCTGCCAGCACTGATGCTGAGAATAGACAACGTTCCGCTGATATGTGCGCTAATCTGCTGAAGAACGTTCTTCATGCTGATGGTGCTGTGTTGACTAAGATTCTTGGTGGTATGCCTCATGCTGATATCGCTTGCACTGGTGTTGCTTGTGAGAAAGCTGGCGTTAAAACCTGCTGCCCAACCACCCCATTGACTGCTACTGGTACTTTGGCAGACACTATCCTCTACAATGATGTTGAATTGGATTTGATCACTATCACTGGTTCTCCGTTTGAAAGAACTTGGAATATCAAATTCAAACCTGAGAATATTTACGGTGGAGATCATCATACTAAGATCTACTTCTCCGAACCTATTCCTCAGTGGGCTGACAGTGAAGTCCTCAACATGGAACAGTATCTGATGTGCGGTGTTCATGACCATACCAACAGCCGCAAGATCATTACTAAGGAATTTTAGTAGAGAATATTAGTATAGAAGAGAGGTAAACTAATATGGCTAAAACTAGAGTTGTTCTTTATCTGAACCAGTTCTTTGCTGGTATCGGCGGTGAGGATAAAGCTGACGTCGGTTTCGGCGTTTCTGAAACCCCCATCGGCCCTGGTAATCTGTATAAAAAGTGCTTGCATGATGTCTATGGTGATGATGCCGAATTAGTCGCTACTATTTACTGCGGCGATAACTATTTCTCCAAGGACACTGAAGCTTCCACCGCTGAAGCTATCAAATTGATCGAGCCTTACAAACCAGACCTGTTCTTTGCTGGCCCTGGTTTTGCTGCTGGCCGTTATTGTGAAGCTTGCGGTGCTATGTGCAAAGCCGTTAAAGAAGCTTTCAATATCCCTGTTGTCAGCGCTATGCGTGATGACTGCAAGAGTGAATATCATAAAGTAGCTTATATCATTAAAACTAATGAGAATGCTGCTACCATGAAAGATAGAGTTGCCGAAATGGTCAAATTGGGCAAATTCTTGACCGACGATCATTCCAACGAACCCACCCCGTTGCTCAACCTCGAGCATATCCCGGATCCTGATGAATACAACTACTTCCGTCGTGAAGTTTTGGCTGGTGCCTTTATCGATAAGACTGTTGCTGAGCGTTCAGTAACCAAACTGTTGGCTAAGATTAAAGGCGAGCCTTTTGAAACTGAAGTTGTTCCGGAAAGATTGGAAATCGTTCCTTGCCCACCCGCTATCAAAGATATGAGCAAATGCACCATCTGCTTGGTATCCGACGGTGGTTTGGTTCCAAAAGGAAATCCGGACAGAATGGCTACCAGAAGTAACCTGATCTGGAATTCTTACGATCTGAAAGAACTCTTCAAGGATTATGAAGTTGTTCATGCTGGTTATTTCAATGACTATATCCTTGCTGATCCTAACCGTCTGCTGCCAGTAGATGCCTTGGAAGAGGATGTCAAAGAAGGCAAAATCAAAGGTATCGACCATTTGACTTATGCTATGCCAGCCTGCACCACCGTTTCTAAGAAGTGCGAAGAGAACGGTGCCATTATCGCTAAAGATATCGTTGAAAAAGGCGAAGCGGATGCTGTTATCCTCACCTCTACGTGAGGCACCTCCACTCGTTGCGGGTCAACGATTGCGAGACAGATTGAAAAACTTGGTGTTCCTACTGTTCAGATTACTGCAGTTCCGAATATCGCTGAGATGGTTGGCGTTAACAGAATCCTCACTGGTGTTGCTGTTCCGAACCCAGTTGGCGATCCTAGCTTGACTCCTGACCAGGAAAAAATCCTGCGTCGTAAGATCGTAGACAAAGCTCTGGAAATGCTCCAGACTGACTACGAGAAGAGCACTGTTGTTACTATGGACTAATTACCATCTTGGTAGGGGCCGCGGTTCATCTTCGGTAACTCCAAGTTGTGGTTTGGCTCTAAGTAGCATGAATTTAGAGCACAGTGCCATATCACTGTAATCATCCTTGATGGCTATGCTGCCATAAAAGCAGCATAGCCATCAGGTGGGTAAATTATTATGCTGCTTTACTAGGGGTGTATGCCCTGATTAATGATAGAAAAATCTTTTAAAGAAAGCTGAGGTTACTATGACTGAGAAGATCTATGATGTAATCATCATCGGCGGTGGCCCCGCTGGACTGGCTGCGGGTAGCTATGCCGGACGTTCCCGTATGTCCACACTTATTATTGAGAAAGAAAAAATCGGCGGTCAGATCGTTATTACTGCTGATATCGAAAATTATCCCGGCGGCGTAGAGGGCGATAGCGGCCCAAGCTTGATCGACAGAATGTCTGCACAAGCTGAAAGATTCGGCGCTGAGAAAATCTATGATACTATCGTAGATATGCAGCTGGAAGGCGATGTGAAAAAACTGATTGGTAATAAAGGTGAATATCAGGCCAAATCCGTTATTTTGGCTACTGGTGCTTTCCCTCGTCCTATCGGCTGCCCAGGCGAAAAAGAGCTGGTTGGTAAAGGTGTTTCTTACTGCGCTACCTGCGACGCTGCTTTCTTTGAGGATATGGTAGTCTATGTTGTTGGCGGCGGTGATGCTGCTGTAGAAGAGGCTATGTATCTGACCAAATTTGCACGCCAAGTTACTGTTATTCATCGTCGTGATGAATTGCGTGCTGCTAAATCCATTCAGGAAAAAGCTTTTGCCAATCCTAAACTTGACTTTATGTGGGATTCCGTTGTTACCGAACTCAAAGGTGACGGTATCCTCGAGAGCATGATCGTTAAGAATGTTAAGACCGGTGAGGAAAGAGAAATCTTTGCACCGGAAGAAGATGGCACCTTTGGTGTCTTCGTCTTCATCGGTTTTGTCCCGAATAGCACTTTATTTGAAGGCAAAATCGATATGGAAAATGGTTATGTCCTGACTGATGATGATATGAAAACCAATATCCCTGGCGTTTTCGCTGCAGGCGACGTCAGAAAGAAGAGCCTGCGTCAGGTTGTTACTGCAGCTGCGGATGGTGCTATTGCTGCTACCCAGGCTTATCATTACGTAGAAGGTGTTTAATTGGTTTATCTATAAAGATTTATTGTTAGGAGGAAAAAAAGATGCTTGATTTAACCAAAGACAACTTTGAAGCTGAAGTTCTTCAGGCTGATGGAACCGTGTTTGTTGATTATTATGGTGATGGTTGCATTCCTTGCGCTGAATTGATGCCTTTCGTTCATGAGATGGCTGATAAATATGGTGACAAGATCAAATTTGCATCTCTCAACACCACCAAAGCTCGTAGATTGGCTATTGGTCAGAGAATTCTTGGCCTCCCCGTTATGGCTATTTACCAGAATGGTGAAAAGGTAGAAGAACTCGTTAAAGAGGATGCTACCAGAGAAAACATTGAGGCTATGATCAAGAAATATCTGTAATCAATTGTTTATACGTCCTTGTGATATAATAAGGTTAGTATAAAAATATGTTAGGGAGGAGGAAACACAAATGAGTTTGCTCGAAGGCAAGAAAGCTATTGTCATCGGCGACAGAGACGGAGTTCCGGGCCCTGCGATTGAAGAGTGCATTAAAGCCGCAGGTGCTGATGTTATCTTTTCTTCAACTGAGTGCTTCGTCTGAACAGCCGCAGGTGCTATGGACCTGGAAAATCAGAAGAGGGTTAAGGATTTGGCAGAGGCCAACGGTCCTGAGAATATCATCGTTATTCTCGGTGCTTCCGAAAGTGAGGCTGCTGGTCTTTCCGCTGAAACCGTTACCGCTGGTGACCCGACTTTTGCTGGTCCATTAGCAGGAGTCTCGTTGGGACTCAGGGTGTATCATGTATGTGAGCCTGAAATAAAAGCCGAGATCCCCGCAGATCTGTATGAAGAACAGATTGGTATGATGGAAATGGTTCTCGACGTTGACAGTATTGCTAGCGAAATGAAATCCATTCGCGATCAATATTGTAAATATTAGTTTTTTAGGTGGTGATGTGGTGATCAACTCACCACACACCACCTCTTTTTCTTTTGTTTAGTTTGACGATTATTTATCATAAGGACAGCCACTAAAAATTTTAATTAAAATGCAGGAAATAACGGAGGAATAATAGATGAACAGTGTTATTACCGCATCCAGCTATGTTCTGGTGCATACTCCCGATATGGTACTCCATAATGGTACCACTATCACTACTGAAAAGATCGTCAATCCTGAATCTGAATACCTCAAAGAACTTCCTAAACATATTAGAAGCTATGAAGACGTTATCGCCTATGCTCCTAACCAGACCTACATTGGCAATATGACTCCTGAAGAGTTAGCCGCTATGCCTCAACCATGGTACGATACCAAAGTTGAAGCTAAACGCGAAGGTAAATTTGGTGAAATCTTACCGCAGGATGAGTTTTATATGTTGATGCAGATTTGCGATGTTTTCGATTTGCTTGTTTTAGAAAAAGGCTTCGCTGCTGCTACTAAAGAAAAATTTGTCAAAAATCCTGCTGTTATCCCCAGCATGGTAGAAAAGATTAAAGAGGGCGTTGACCTTGCTGAGATCGAGGCTCTTGTCAATGATGAACATGCTGAAGGCCTCTATATGGATGGCAAACTGGTTGGTGCCGTTAAGAGAGCTCATGATGTTGATACCAACCTTACTGCCCATGTTATGCATGAAAACCTCGTTTCTAAAGCTAGCAGCGTTTTGGCATTGATCCATTTGATCAAAAATAGCGGTATTGATGCTAGCGAGATCGACTATGTTATCGACTGCTCTGAGGAAGCCTGCGGTGATATGAACCAGCGTGGCGGTGGTAACTTTGCTAAAGCTGCTGCTGAGATTGCTGGTCTGACCGGTGCTAGTGGCGAAGACGTCCGTGGCTTCTGCGCAGCTCCTACTCATGCTATGATTACCGCTGCCGCTTTGGTTAAAGCTGGTGTTTATAAACATGTTGCCGTTACTGCCGGTGGCTGCACCGCTAAACTCGGCATGAACAGTAAAGACCATGTCAAGAAAGGTCTCCCAGCATTGGAAGACTGCCTTGGTGGTTTCTCTGTTCTCGTTAGTGAAAATGATGGCGTTAATCCGGAAATCAACCTTGATATCTGCGGCCGTCATACCGTTGGTACTGGTTCT
Source organism: uncultured Clostridia bacterium (assembly GCA_944393575.1). Taxonomy (GTDB): domain Bacteria; phylum Bacillota; class Dehalobacteriia; order UBA4068; family UBA4068; genus HGM13862. The sequence continues at coordinate 24,059 of CALYAP010000056.1, read as the reverse complement.
TCCCCGCAGGCTGTTATTAACTCCCTGGTTGCTGCTCCGCTCGATAAAGTTGGCATGAAGATCGTTGATATCGACAAATTCAGCCCCGAGATGCAGAACCCAGATATCACTAAACCTGCTGGTGCTGGTGATGTTCCGCTGGCTAACTACAAGATGATCGGTGCATTGGCTGTTACTCGCCATGAGATCGAACGTGCTGATCTGGCTGCTTTCCCAGAAAAACATGGTTTGGTCGGTTGGGCTCCAACTCAGGGTCATATTCCATCTGGTGTTCCTTATATTGGTTTCTGCCGTCAGGATATTCTCGATGGCAAGATCAAAAATGCCATGATCGTTGGTAAAGGCAGCTTGTTCCTGGGACGTATGACTAACCTGTTTGACGGTGTATCTTTCGTTATCCAGGGTAATTCTGGCGCTAGCGCCGCTTCCGCTATGGATGAAGCTGAAGTTAAAAATATGATTGCCAAGGCGATGAAGCAGTTCGCTTTGTCTCTGATGGAAGGCGAGGAGGAACAATAATGGCAGGGAATATCGAAGGTATTATTGCCCAGACATTCCTGGATATCGCCAATGGTCTTGAGACCGGTAGCTTCGGTAAACGTCCGAAGATCGCTTTGACCGGTATGGGCAGCGAGCATGGTGAAGAAAATTCCATGGCCGGTGCGCTGATGGCTCAGGCTAAAGGTATCGATGTCGTTTATATCGGCAGCATTCAGGATGATAGGGTAACTTGTGTTAAAGTTGGCTCCGCTGAGGAATGCCACGCTACTATGGAAAAAATGGTTAATAACCATGAGGTAGATGGTGCTGTCACCATGCACTATCCTTTCCCCATTGGTGTTTCTACTGTTGGCCGTTGCATCACTCCTGGCCGCGGTAAAGCTATGTATCTGGCTAATACCACCGGTACTTCTTCTACTGATAGGGTAGAGGGCATGATTAAAAATGCCATTTATGGTATTATCACTGCTAAAGCTTGTGGTATCGCTAAACCTACTATCGGTATTGCTAATATCGATGGTGCTCGTCAAACCGAGGCTGCACTGAAAGAATTGCAGGCTAATGGTTATGATATTAATTTCGCCACTTCCGAACGCGCCGACGGCGGTTGCGTCATGCGTGGTAATGATATCTTGACTGGTACTCCAGACATTATGGTAATGGATTCTTTGACCGGTAATATTTTGGTCAAAATGCTGGCTGCCTTTAATTCCGGCGGTAGCTACGAGGCTTCTGGTTGGGGGTATGGCCCTGGCATTGGCGAAGGCTATGATCCACTGGTTATGATCGTTTCCCGTGCTTCTGGCGCTGCTGTTATTGCTGGTGCTTTAGAGTATGCTGGCGAGCTCGTTCGCGGTGATTACCGCAAGGTGGCTGCAGAAGAATTTAAGGCTGCTAAGAAAGCTGGTCTCCAGGCTATCTTGGATGCCCGTAAGGCTAAACCAGCTGCTGAGGCTGCTCCTGCTGCTAAGATGCCACCTAAAGAAGTTGTTGATACTGCTATCGTTGGTATCGAAGTTATGGATCTGGAAGACGCTGTTCAGGTTCTGTGGGGTGCAGAGATTTATGCTGAGAGCGGTATGGGCTGCACTGGTCCGGTTATCATGGTCTCTGGTAAAAAACTGGAGAAGGCCGCTGAAGTACTACGCTCTAAAGGCTATAGCCCAGGAGTTGAATAAGCAACACTTATCCCAAATAATAAAATCCCGGAGCTTTTTGCTCCGGGGTTTTCTATTATTAGTTAATTTAGTTATGCGGTTAATAGCTATTGGTTAGCCTATTGCCTATAGCAATATTGCCTGCCAATACGCATCTGCCGGCTATGTTATTGATAGTGAATAAGCCAACTTTGTTATTCCGCTAGCGCCACAGCCATCTCGTCGACGATCAGATTAGCGGCTTTGACCGGATCCTCTGCTTTGGTTATTGGACGACCTACTACAAGGTAGCTAGCACCATTTTTAATAGCTTCTTTAGGCGTCATAATACGTTCCTGGTCATCTGTAGCGGCCCAAGCGGGACGTACACCGGGGGTGACGATCAGGAAATCATTGCCGCAGCAGGCACGAATATCTTTGATTTCATGAGGAGAGCATACTACGCCATCAAGACCGCTCTCTTTAGCCATTTTAGCTAGGGTGACAACATGCTCGCCGATAGTAGTATTAAGCCCCAGCTCATTAGTGAATTCCTCTTGGCTGATGCTGGTCAAGACTGTTACTCCTAGGGATAACGGCTTGTCTATGCCAAGTAATTTGGCTTCATCTGCAGCAGCTTCTGCTGAGGCCCGGAGCATCTTTGATCCACCCGAAGCATGGAGAGTATACATAAAGGCTTCTCGGCGGGCCATAACCCTGCTTGTTTGTGCCACAGTGTTGGGAATATCATGAAATTTAAGGTCCACAAAAACCTTGCCACCATAAAGCTGGATATATTCCACCATATCTGGTCCTTCGCTATTATATAGCTGCATGCCGATCTTGTAGGCTCCCACTACATCATTTAAGAGCCGGACAAAATGAAAGGCTTCCCGTCTACTGGAAACATCCAGCGCAACGATTAGCCGTTTTCTTGCTTCTTCTCGTAGTTGCTCTGTTATTTGCACTATGTTATACCCCTTTCCTGTTTGCTGCCAATCTTTTGCAAAAATCATATCAAAGACCAGCCTATGTGTCAATATTTGTAGTAAACTACTATTAAAATAATAAAAAAGACCCCGCTTTGCCGTGGGGCCGCTGTTTTGAAACCTGCTATTTGCAGGTGGGTTTCCTCCCGCTTACTTTCGACTTCCACTGAACTTGCGAGGCTTGTCGGCCATAGACGGAGTTCGGAATCCCTTTTAAAAGGTGTTGGGTCAAAACTGGCGGCTGCTTCACCAACATCGCAGGGTGCTGATATCTCTATTATAACCCATTGATGCGGTGAATACAACCGCCTGCTTGTACCATTTATTGTTCTTTTTTGGCTATTTTTTCTTTTCTTTATTGGTAGTGCTAATATGCAGCTCCAACAACTGTTTGATATCAACTGGGCTCGGCGCCTGTGTCATCATATCGGTAGCGCTTTGTGTTTTCGGGAAAGCGATGACATCACGGATGCTTTCTTTATTGCCCATCAGCATTACCATTCTGTCCAGGCCGAAGGCGATTCCACCATGCGGAGGAGTGCCGTATTCAAAGGCGTCTAGCAGATAGCCGAATTTTTCTTTGCTTTCCTCTTCGCTTAAGCTGAGCAGAGAGAAGATTTTTTCCTGAATATCACGTTGATGAATACGAATCGAACCACCGCCAAGCTCACAACCATTCAAAACACAGTCATAGGCCTTAGCTCTAGCTTTATCAGGACTGTCCATTAGAATGGGGATATCTTCGTCTTTCGGGGCGGTGAAAGGATGGTGCACTGCTTTCCAACGTTTTTCATCGGTATCCCATTCCATCATCGGGAAGTCCACTACCCACAGGAAGTTAAATTCATTCTCATCAATCAAGCCTTCCCGCTTGGCAATCTCACAGCGTAAATGTCCCAGAGCATCAGCGCAAATCGGCATATCTGCAGCTACAAACATCAGCATATCGCCAGGCTCGGCATTCATCCGTTGGCAAATAGCCTGCAGTTGTTCTTCAGTAAAGAATTTGGCAATAGGCGATTTAAGCCCGTTTTCCTCGACCATGATGTACGCCAATCCTTTAGCTCCATAAATGCCCACAAAATCTTTGAGGTCATCCATGGTGCGGCGGGAGTACTTACCACAACCCTTGGCATTGATACCACGTACCCAGCCGCCTTTTTGTGCTACCGCAGCAAAGGTAGTGAATTCGCTATCTTTGCAAATATCAGCTATATCCACAAGCTCCATGCCAAAGCGCAGATCTGGTTTATCTGAACCAAAGCGGGACATAGCATCATGCCAAGTGAGAATGGGGAAGGGGATAGCTACATCAATGTTCAGTGTTTCTTTAAAGATATATTGCAGCATCCGTTCGCACAGCTCACGGATATCTTCTTCAGACATAAAGCTCATTTCCATATCCAGCTGGGTAAATTCCGGCTGGCGGTCAGCACGCAAGTCTTCATCACGGAAGCAACGTGCCAATTGGAAATATCTATCAGTGCCAGCTACCATTAAAATCTGCTTGAATAGCTGGGGACTTTGTGGGAGCGCATAGAAGCTTCCAGGATGTACCCTGGATGGGACCAGATAGTCACGAGCGCCTTCCGGAGAGCTCTTGCAGAGGATAGGAGTCTCAATTTCGTAAAAGCCTTCGTTGTCAAGAAAATGGCGCATGGCTATGGTTACTTTATGACGCAGTCTGAGGGCATCTTGCATTTCTGGACGACGCAAATCCAGATAACGATAGCGCAGGCGGAGCATTTCATCAACCACCACTCCATCTTCAATATAGAAAGGTGGAGTCTTGGATTTATTGAGAATAATCATCTTATGGCAAAGAACTTCGATTTCACCAGTCGCCAGATTAGGATTATCGGCTCCGTCCAAGCGACGGCGAACTTTACCCCGTATATTAAGGACATATTCATTACGGGCTGCCTCTGCCAAAGCAAAAGTTTCTGCATCGATAGTTGGGTCAAAGACCACCTGTACAATGCCTTCTCTATCACGTAGATCGATAAAGATCAAGCCGCCATGGTCACGTCTGCGCATCACCCAGCCGCAAAGCACTACTTCGCGTCCATCATCACTTGCCCTGAGCGTACCGCAGTAGTCGGTTCTTTTCATCATAGCTTCCATAAATAATACTCCTTAATAAATAATGATCAGATCTATTAGTAAAAAACTTTTTATCATCGACAAAGAGTTATTGTGCTCTGTGCGCTTGTAAATACACTGTTAATTCAGCAATGGGGATATCAACCTGTCCACCATTGATCATATCCTTAACAGCTGCCGTGCCCTTAGCAAATTCATCTTCGCCAAAAATCACTGCATGAGCAGCGTGTAGCCTATCGGCAGCTTTCATCTGTGCCTTAAAGCTTTTATCGCCAAGTTCTATTTCTGCGCTGATACCAGCAGAACGCAGAGCGCTGGCTAAAGCAAAGGCTGCTTCTTTGAGCTGTTTGTTTTTGGCAGAGATGATATAGACTTCGATCGAGTCATCGACGGTTAAATCATCTTCCTGGCTGGCTAGGGCGCTGAATATCCTCTCCATACCCAAGGCAAAGCCAACTGCTGGGGTGTGGTCACCGCCTAGTTCTTCTATCAAACCGTCATAGCGTCCGCCACCGCAGACAGCGCTTTGAGCGCCGATACTAGCTACCTGAATTTCAAAGGCCGTCTTCGTATAATAATCCAGCCCTCTCACCATATGGGGATCAAGTTCAAAATCAATGTTGGCAGCTCGCAGAAAATCTTGAACCTGCGCAAAGTGCTCACTGCATTCTTCACAGAGAAAATCATATATCAAGGGAGCTCCATTGCCGATTTCCTGGCAAATAGGGCTCTTGCAGTCTAAAATACGCAGGGGATTTCGTTCAAAGCGATCTTGGCAGGAAGCACAGAGCTTATCCAAATGCGGACGGAAAAAGTCCTGCAAAGCTTGTTTATATCGTGGCCGGCATTGAGGACAACCAACACTGTTGATTTTCAATTGCAGATTTTTGATTTTCAGCCGACGGTATAATTCCCAAGCGAAGCAGATAACTTCTGCGTCTGCTGCTGGAGCTTCAGTGCCGAACAGCTCGATGCCAAATTGGTGGAACTGACGAAAACGACCTGCCTGGGGCTTTTCATAACGGAACATTGGCCCCATATAATAAAGCTTCACTGGCTGAACTTGTCCATAAAGCTTATTCTCTAAATAAGCACGGCAGGCAGAAGCGGTATTCTCTGGCCGCAGAGTGATACTGCGTCCGCCATGATCGTTAAAGGTATACATTTCTTTTTGGACGATATCAGTAGTTGAGCCAACCCCACGGCTAAACAGTTCGGTTTCCTCAAAAATAGGGGTACGAATTTCCTTATAGCCGTATTGTTGGCATAGCTCTCTGAGCATTGTCTCTAATTTTTGCCATTTGCCAGTAACATCTGGCAAAAAATCATTGGTTCCTCTGGGCCTCGAAATAACCATGGCGCACTCCTGAAGCATATTTATTTCTTTTGCTGAACTTATTTATTATATACTTAGCCTGTAATGTTTGTCAAATAAATATAGCTGCCTTTGTCAATCTCAAAATGCCTCTGTCAAAAGTTGATTTCTTCGCTAAATAAAGCTGAAAAAATCACTCGCAATAATGTTGCAAATTTGTTATACTTGATATAATCAGAAAATTGAGGATAAATATGGCAAACAGACGACAAGTAACAGATATTAATATGTATCGTAATCAACGCCGCAGATCGAAGAATGTGCGTTGGATCCTAATACCAGTTTTTTTGGTTGCTTGTCTTTTTGCTGGTTATTTTTTTGCTATATCAGGCTTTTTCTCAGTAGACAATATTATTATTGTAGGCAATACCAATGTTGCTGATGAAGATATCATCAATATTGCGGAAATCGAAAAAGGAATGAATATTTTTGCTGTTAATGATAAAGCATTAGAACAAAATATTCCAATTTTGCCACGAATCCAAAGCGCTACTTTAGAACGCAAATTGCCAGGAACGATTAAGATCACTGTTGTCGAGCGGGAGGCAATAGCCTTGATCAATGTGGGTAAAGCCATGGCTGAAATTGATGCCGAGGGCAGGATCCTTGACCGCCAGTTGACAGTGAATAACACTGGACTGACTATTGTTACCGGCGTAGATATTGAAGAACAGGGAATAGTACCTGGCTGCTTTCTTACTGGTGAGAAGATCAATACAGCAATAGCTATTTTGACTTCTTTGCCGGATGATGCGGAGGATATTGGCGAGATCAATGTTGCTGATACTCAATATATAAAAATTTATACTGTTGATGGTACGGAAATCAGGATTGGCGATAGCGACAACTTTGATGAAAAATATTTGCTCTACAGTACGATTTTATTAGAGAATGAACGAAAAGAAGAAAAGGCTATTAAGTACATTGATGTCAGTATTATTAGTAAACCAGCCTTTGCGTATGAATAATTAATAATTTCTGACATCAGTGCAGGGAATTGCTTGTTTATGCAGAAGTTATTCTTAATAGCTATAGGTATAACATTATTCGAGGAGGCATGGGGATGCTGCAATTTGAAGACAACCATGAAAATCAGTTTGCAAAAATAAAGGTTATCGGTATTGGCGGCGGCGGCAGTAATGCTGTTAACCGAATGATTAAAAACAACCTTACAGGTGTTGATTTTGTCGCCGTAAATACTGATTTGCAGGCTTTAGGATATTCCGGTGCGGAGACTGTGTTGCAAATTGGTCCTAAATTGACCAAGGGACTTGGCGCTGGCGGCAATCCTGAAGTAGGTAAAAAAGCTGCTGAAGAAAGTCGTGCTGAGATCGAGATGATTTTAGAGGGTGCTGATATGGTTTTCGTTACCGCTGGTATGGGTGGTGGTACCGGAACTGGTGCAGCTCCTGTTATTGCTTCTATAGCGAAAGGGCTTGGTGCACTGACTGTTGGTGTTGTGACCAGACCATTTGGTTTCGAGGGACGCCGTAGAGCACAGCAAGCTGAGATGGGTATTAGCGAGTTGAAATCTTCGGTCGATACACTCATCACTATCCCCAATGATAAACTCCTCCAGATTGTAGATAAAAAAACAACCATGCAGGATGCTTTTATGATGGCTGATGATGTCTTGCGCCAGGGCGTTCAAGGTATCTCTGATTTGATTAGTAAGCCTGCTTTGATCAATCTAGACTTTGCTGATGTTAAGTCGATCATGTCTGATGCCGGTAGCGCCTGGATGGGTATTGGTTCGTCCAGTGGTGAATCTAAGGCGGTTGAGGCTGCTACCGCAGCAATTTCCAGCTCAATGCTTGAAACAAGCATTAAGGGGGCGAAAGGCATCTTGCTCTCGATTACTGGTAGCAGCAATATGAGCCTCCTTGAGGCTAACGATGCAGCTAAGTATATTTATGAGGTTGCCGACCCAGATGCTCAGATCATTTTCGGTGTTGGTGTGGATGAAGATCTGGAAGATTCGATCAAGGTTACTGTCATTGCCACTGGTTTTGATAGTCGTAATCCTGTTACGGTTAACCCAGGACGCCCAAAGAGCAAATTTGCTCCTACGGTTCAGGATGTTGTCCTTAAACCGCTGGCTTTGGATGATATTGATTTGCCAACCTTTTTACGTAAAGAACGTAAATAACTAGAAGAGTGTTTGTGGGTATGAAGTGATTTTTGGAGGATAGGTATCAAAATAAACAGCTAGAGAGGATTAAACTATGAAGACGCTTTTGGAGAAAATAAGGGATATCAATCATATTGTCCAAGATGCTACTGGACACTCTATCAGCTTTACGGAAATGGCGGAAACGCTACAGGAGAATCTAGAAGCAAATGTTTATATTCTCAATAGCGAGGGCAAAATATTAGGCAATTGTTTTATTGATAACTTTGACTGCCCAACTATGAAGGACATCGTCAAATTTGAAGGGCTTTATCCCGGGCCTCAAAATGAAGATTTGCTCAAAATTAATGAACCGCAAGTCAACATTATCAGAGAAGGTATTTGTGTTTTTTGTGAGCGTACTTGCCAACCGCAAAATAAATATACTACAGTGATTCCTATTTTAGGCGGTGGCGAACGTCTGGGTACCTTGATGCTGTCCAAAAGTGAGGAATTTGATGATAGCGATTTAGTACTGGCAGAGGTTAGTGCTACTGTTATCGGCATGGAATTGCTGAAAGCCAAAGTAGAAGAAGTGGAAGCAGGCGCCAGACAACGGTCGGTAGTATCCATTGCCTTTGATACGCTATCTTTTTCTGAGCTAGAAGCAGTGGAGCATATTTTTGAAGAATTGGGCGGCAGCGAAGGCTTACTAGTTGCCTCTAAAGTAGCTGATAAAGTAGGTATTACTCGCTCTGTGATTGTCAATGCTCTGCGTAAGCTAGAATCAGCTGGCTTGATCGAGGTTCGCTCTTTAGGCATGAAGGGCACCTATATCAGAGTGCTCAATGATTATGTTATGGTGAAGCTGGATAGGATGAAATCCAGCCATCATAAAGATTAGAGGGGTCAATTGAGAGCCTTTCCGGGAATAGGGCAAAGCTCTATTCCCGTTTTATTTCTATCTTTGAGGATCATATGGAAAACATTACCATCGATGATATAATTGCAAAGGCTAAGGAATATAATCCCGCTTCTGACAGCGAGAAGATTCGTGCTGCCTATGAAATGGCGGAAAAAGCCCATGCTGGGCAAAAACGTGATTCCGGTGAGCCTTATATTAATCATCCTTTACAAGTTGCCTGGATTTTAGCTAGCATGGAGATTGATGATACCACTATTATTGCTGGGTTGCTGCATGATGTAGTGGAAGACACAACTGTTTCTGCAGAAGAAATAGAGGAGAAATTTGGTCATGATGCTATGGTTTTAGTCCAGGGAGTGACCAAACTATCTAAATTAGAATTCCGTACTCGCCATGATGCCCAGGCAGAAAACCTGCGTAAGATGTTTATGGCTATGAGCAGCGATATCCGCATTATCTTGATTAAACTGGCGGATCGACTGCATAATATGCGGACTATCAGTAGTCATCGTTCTCAATTGCGCCAGAAAGAAATAGCTGAGGAGACGCTCAGCATTTATGCTCCGCTGGCTCATCGATTAGGTATCTTTAAAATTAAAAGCGAGCTGGAAGATTTATCTATCGAGGTCTTAGAACCAGAACGGATCGCTGATTTAAAGCGGCAGATAGCTGAAGGTCAAGAAGCCAGAGATGAGTTTGTCCGTATTCATATTGAAAAAATCCAACAAGCTCTTGACGAGGCAGGAATTAAGGCTACAGTCACAGGACGTAGCAAAAACTACTATAGCATTTACAATAAGATGAACCGCCAGCAGAAGGAATTATCAGAGATCTTTGATCTCAATGCTGTGCGAATCATTGTTGATACAGTCAGAGAATGTTATGAAGCTTTAGGCATTATCCATTCGATGTGGAAACCGATTCCCGGACGTTTTAAAGACTATATCGCAATGCCAAAGCAGAATATGTATCAATCGATCCATACTACCTTGATCGCTGATAATGGTAGCCCCTTTGAGGTGCAGATCCGCACTTGGGATATGCACCGCATTGCCGAATATGGTATCGCTGCCCACTGGCGTTATAAAGAAGGGCGCAGTGCTGACGCTGATTTCGATAAAAAGATCGAATGGCTGCGCCAGATGTTGGAATGGCAAAAAGAAATGGGCGATGCTCGAGAATTTGTTTCAGCAGTTAAGGGCGATCTTTTTAATAAATATATCTATATCTTTTCTCCCCGTGGCGATATCTATGAATTGCCTGCTGGCTCAGTACCATTGGATTTTGCCTACCGTGTTCATACTCAGATCGGCCATCAATGCGTGGGAGCTAAAATTAATCACCGCTTGATGCCCTTGGATACTCCGCTGAACAATGGTGATATTGTAGAAATTCTCACTGCCAAAGGGCGTGGCCCGAGCCGGGACTGGCTCAAAATTTGTAAAACCCAGCAGGCTAAGAACAAGATACGCCAATGGTTCCGCAAAGAGCACCGCGATGAAAATATCGCCATAGGTAAAGAATCCGTAGAGCGTGAGTGTAAAAAACAAAATATTGATCCCGCTCAGATAGCAGAAAGCGATGCAGTATTGGAACTGTGCAAACGCTTTAACTGTGCAACCATAGAAGACCTGTTTGCCGGTATTGGCTCTGGAGATATTCGGGTTGAAACAGTTGTCACTAAAATGCGTGACGAATTTCATAAGGTGGATGCGCCGTCCCTGCCAGATATTACTCCCGAGCGTGATGATAAGACGAGTAACGGCATTGTGGTAGAAGGAGTCGATGGCGTTTTAGTGCGTTTGGCCTCTTGCTGTCGCCCTTTGCCTGGAGATGATGTTGTCGGATATATCACCAGGGGAAGAGGCATCTCAGTGCACAGAACTGATTGTCCCAATGCCGTACGTTACCGCGAGACTGAACCGGACCGTTTGATTGAGGTCAAATGGGGTCATACCACTACTGGATTGTATAATGTGGAGATGGAAGCAGTTGGTATTGACCGTGATCGTCTGCTTATCGATATTATGGCGATCATGGCAGAGACTAAAACTTCAGTCAATGGCGTTAGGGTTAATGTTGATAAGCGGACTAAAACCAGCACGGTCTTTTTGAAGCTAGAGGTTAAATCACTTGACCAGTTGGATTATTTGATGCAGCGGGTAGGCAGGGTTAAAGATGTGTTTGATGTTCATCGGGTAGTGAACCGCAAATCTAAATAGATTAACTAGCTATTATTAGTTAAAAATACTCCCATCTCTCAAGGGATGGGAAAATTTATGGAGGTTATGATGAGAGCTTTGCTCCAGAGAGTATCCTCAGGCTCAGTAAGTATTGATGGACAAATAACCGGTTGCATCAAAGCTGGATTGGTTATCCTTATCGGTGTGGGCAAGGATGATGGTCAGTCTGATGTTGATTACCTGGTAAGAAAAACTGCTAATCTGCGTATTTTTGCTGATGAAAAAGGGAAGATGAACTTATCTATCAAGGATATTGCTGGAGAGGCTTTGGTGATTTCCCAGTTTACCCTTTATGCTGATACCAGTAGGGGCAACCGTCCGGGATTTGAATCTGCTGCATCACCTGATTTAGCTAAACAGCTTTATCTGCAATATATTAACGGTCTAATAAAAGAAGGGATAAAGGTTGCCACGGGCACCTTTGCAGCTTCTATGTTAGTAAATATTGATAATGACGGACCGGTGACAATTATGCTCGAATCACCGGCAAAAGGAGGCAAATGATGAGCAAATATGAGTTGTATACCGTACAATTGATTACCACTTGCAGCAATTGTTATATTTTAGTAGATACTCCAAGCCGTGCAGCTGCTGTTATCGATCCGGGTTGTAATCCGGATAAGATAATGGAGGCTATTAAAGATGCTAATGCTGATGTGAAATTGATTATTGATACCCATGGTCATTGGGATCATATCGGCGCCAATGTCCCGATTCAGCAGCAGACTGGTGCAAAGATTCTGATCCATAAGCTTGACGAACCGATGCTTACGGATCCGGAATTGAATCTGCGTAAACTTTTCCTTGGTAAAGGCGATGGTGGTAAGGCTGATCGTTTGCTGGAAGAAGGGGATATTATTGAGCTTGGCGATCTTCGTTTGCAGGTAATTCATACTCCGGGACATACTGAGGGAGGTATTTGCCTCTTATGTGAAGATTTGCTGTTTACCGGAGATACACTCTTTCGCTTATCAGTTGGCCGTAGTGATTTGCCTGGTGGCGATAAGACTGCGCTGTTGGCCTCTTTAGCTAATAAGCTTAAACCACTAGATGATTCACTAAAGGTGCTGCCGGGACATAATTCCGCCTCTACCTTGGGGTATGAAAAGGAGCATAATCCTTTTTTCCGTCAGTAGTCTCTTAATACAGTTATCTAACTAAGTTTATATAAATAACCCCTGTCACTAATTGACAGGGGTTATTTATATTAGTTGCTTATAATGTAGTAAAAAGGGAATTAATACTCCTGCTGTTCGCGGATTTTTTGATAGCAGTCACGGCAATAAACCGGACGGTCTTCTGTTGGTTTGAACGGAACTTGAGTCTCGCAACCGCATTCAGCACAGAGTACATCGAACATTTCCCGGTTATTGCGCTGTCTTTTGCGTGCCTGGCGGCATTCAAAACAGCGTGCTGGATCATTCTGAAAACCTTTTTCTGCGTAAAATTCTTGTTCAGATGCTGAAAAGACAAATTCCTTGCCGCATTCTTTACAAGTTAGGGTTCTGTCCTCAAAAGCCATTAGAGTGTCCTCCTTATTTGGGTTTCCTAAATGTGTTTCGAGGTTAAGGCGTTCATTAAGGAAAGCCCTCTTAAGAAAAACAATTAGGTAACTGTATTGTACTTGGCTTTTACAGAAATTGCAAGAAAAATTTTCAAAATTCTAGATATTTTAAGGAAAATTAGATAAAAATGTCAATTTGGAGGGAATCATTTATAATTCGTCTATTGTAAAAACAAAAACGACGTGTTATAATATGAAAGCAAAATTCATTTAGGAGGTTCTCCATGGAAGGTAAAGTTAAGTGGTTTAATGCTGAAAAGGGTTTTGGTTTCATTGAAAGAGAAGGCGGCGAAGACGTATTCGTTCATTTTTCTGCTATCCAGGGTGATGGCTTTAAAACTCTTGACGAAGGTCAGAACGTTGAATTCGATATCGTTGAAGGACCTCGTGGCCCTCAGGCTGCCAACGTTGTCAAGCTGTAAATCAAGTCGTTGCCATAATATAGATAAATCAAGAATAGTTTTATCGTATTAGGTAACAAGCCCCCATTCCAAAGAATGGGGGCTTATTTTTTGGCTATTCTATTACTTAGCTAATACTAATATTGACCGTGATGCTAGCTGGCACGATAGCTAATAAGTTAGCAGGATGGACAGACTTTTCCTCCGCCTTCAGCACAACCACAAATGGTATCGCAGGGGTCGATTAGGCTCTTGCGAGTATCATTGCAGTTTTCTGAGACGCAGACAGGGGTCGCCTCCCAGGTGAATTCACGTAAGATGGTCTGTTGGAGGCAAGAGCGGAAAAGTACATTCAGGCAGATAGTGATAACATTGCATTCAATAGCACTTACTACTGCGGAAACAGCCAAGACTTTAGAGTTAAAAGCTTTCAATTCGGAGTCGCTGGTGCAGCAGAGATTAGCTGAGCGGATAACACAGATTTCTTTGTCGATGTACTGGCAGCAGCATCCATGTCCAGAGGTCCCATAGAGGCGGATCGGGATAGTAAAACGTACAGAAGAAAGGCAGACACAGTCGTCCTTTTTCCGTTTTGCTTCCTTGTAGAGGATATCTCCAGGGATATCAACATCGATGATGGAGCCTACTTCTAATTCACAAGGATCAAAAATGCTGGGACATTCAATGGTTATTTCCCGACTGACGTCTTCAGTAGTGCAGCAGCTATCCAAAACATAGTCGAGCATAGCTCTTATCTGTCTTGGTTCTGGGGTGGTTTCTCCAGCGGTTCCATTGTTGCATTCACAAGTGCAATTGCAGTTACATTGGCAGACTGTTTCGCATTTGCACGCACTTTGTCTGCACGGGTTACAAAAGAGACCCATAAATAACACCTCTCATAAAGAATTAGTTTGCTTTATATTATGCGGTGTCATTAAAAGGTGTGCGTTAATAACTGCTCAGTGCCTGGGCAGTTAAGCTGATCAGCTGCTTGATAAACGGATAATAGCCGCAGCGTAATTCTTGGCTCATCTTACTGAGAAGTTTTGTCATGGCATCGATATCAGCATCATTGATATTGTGGCGGATTTTATAAGATAAATCTTGCTTAAAAGCCAGTTTTTCAGCGCTGATATCATCAATGGCAAAGATATTGGGGGCATTATTAAAAATATCGACGATTGGTTCTGGCGGAACCCCCGCATATGATGAGAGTATCTGGGCAGCAGTCTTTTTAGCTTCAGTATCATAAAGTGCTGTTAATAGTTCATTTTTGATCTGGGGATAGTCGCTGTCAGTGATCAATTCATAGCTCATTTCTACAAAATTATGAGATTTCCACCAAATAAGATCAGCCGGTAAATGGGTAGCAGCTGCAACCATATCCATATATGGTTCCCCTTGGAGAAAGCACCAGCCTTTTTTATACCCTGGCCAGAATTCATCAGAGAAATAATCAACTCCATGAGGATTGATACCATGGGATGCGATACCAATAGACAAAGGTATTCCTTCTGGCGCATTATTTTTGCACCAGGTATGAAAATTTGCCCCCATTTCATGGGCTTTATCTCTGTTCATACCTGCTCCAGCTGCTAAGTCCGGGAAAATACCACCTAGTGCCATCAGCGTAGGAACTGATCCGTAAATTTGTCTATTGACAAAATAATGAACAAGTGGGAACATATGAATGACTTCCTTTTGAGAAAGAATGTGAGTACAGTGGTTACACGAAAAAAATCGAAAAAATATCCACCCAAAAAACATATACGAAATTTAGCCATTATTGTTTTGGCTACCTGCATTGATTGTGCCGGCTACTTAATCTTTATCAAACCTAATGACGTCCTTGCTGGCGGCCTATGGGGTATAGCAGCTATTATCAACCATTTCTTTGATGCTATTCCGATGGGTGTTTATGTGGCTGCCTTGAATATACCACTTTTGATTTGGGGATGGAATAGGCTGAGCCTTAGGTTTGCCTTATATACTATTTTTGCCATTGTACTGCAGAGTTATTTGTTGGTTTTCCTTATCCCATATTTGCCTAGCTATACTGCTGATCCGCTGTTGGCCTGTATTTTTGGTGGGTTGATGTCTGGTATTGGCGCCGGCCTGGTAGTCCGCTACCATGGCAGCGGCGGCGGTACAGATATTATTGGGATTATCCTGCATGATAAATATGATGTTAGTGTTAGTTCAGTCAGTTTAGTAATCAAAATTTTTGTGGTTACCTTGGGCGCCTTTATTTTTGGCTTTGAGCCTGCTTTGTATACTATTGTCTACATGAGTGTTACAGCAGCAGTCTTTACTAAAGTCTTAGAGGGTGTTAACCGTAAGCGTAATATGATGATTATTACTAGCAATGGCCCTGTAATGGCAGATCGGCTGGTTAGTGAGATTGGCCGTGGCGTTACCTTGATGAAAGGTGTAGGTGGGTATTCTCATCAGGAGAGAGATGTCCTTTTCTGTGTTGTTTCCCGTTTTGAGCTTTCGCCAATTAAGGATTTGGTGCAGGAAGTGGATCCTCACGCTTTTGTCTGTATCAATGAGACTTATGAGGTTATGGGTAGCTTTCCTAAAAATCCGCCGCACCCTGGCGATGATTATATCCCTGTTGCCAATATTGACCAGAATATATCAGCTACTGATGCTGCTTCATCTCATGATGTTCAGAATCCAGCATCAGCGGAGAATACTATTGATCAACCTACTGAAATAACTACAGCGGCAACTCATATAGAGGAGAACAGCTCTGATAAAGATGCCTAATAGATGTTGAATCTGCTGAAAAGGAGCAAAAGGCGAACGAAAAGGATAAAAGAGGGATTTATCCCTCTTTTTTTATTTGTTGCCATAGTGATGGAGTTACTGTTTCTTTGATAATGATCTCTTGATAAGCTTTTTTACCGCTTTGAGGGTTTGGTGGGTAATCCACTGGAGATAACAAAGCAGAGAGTTTTTGGCCATTAAGGGGGGCGGCGCCATTTGCTTCTTCCGCCAATAATAGCCTTGTTAATTCATTTTCTCCGGTATTTACGATTTCTTCCCTTAGTTGGCTTAAAATATCGCTTCTGGGGATACAAAAATGGCTCCTGCACACAAATGCTCGGCAGGGATGCGCCGTACAACATTTGTTGCTGGTATCAAGTAGACAACAGGCGCCGCTGTTTGGATCACGCTTAAAACAGATATCCGTGGCGCCATTTTTACTTATCGTAAGTTCGCCAAAGGCTTCGCATACAGCATGGGCCGGGAAATCATTGGGAGGAAGCAATGAAGCCAGCGCCGGAATATCAGCTGCTATCAGTGGTGCTCTTTCGCGGCAGCAACCATCACAGCCTTTGCAATCAGCAAGATATTGCCCGGCAAATTCGTCAAGAGCCGTTAAAAGATCCGCGACAGTAGCATTATCATCAGTGATGATGATATCGCAGCCTAGTGATTCCAACCCCAAGTCGTCTATTACCGGAAGCGAAATGATCTTTACGCTGTTCATCGTTTAGTCCTGCTCGCTGCTTTTGCTGCAGGCATCAGCTACATGGGCGCAAAGAATAGCGCTGGTAATGGAGCCTACTCCTCCCGGTACCGGCGAGATAGCGGCGACTATTTGCTCAGCCGTCTCATATTCGATATCACCGCAAATATGTCCAGGGTTATCAGGATCATCATTGATGCCGACATCTATAGCTACCTGCCCTGGGGTGAAGAAATTGCCCCGGAACATTTTAGCCCTGCCGGCTGCAGCGATCACTACATCAGCACGGCGGCAAATAGCAGGCAGATCCTCAGAATAGCTGTGCGCAATAGTAACAGTGGCATTCTGCGCTAATAGTAGCATGGCTAATGGTTTGCCTACTACTAAAGAGCGGCCGACTATAGTGACTGCCCGGCCTTCCAGCTCTGCCCCATAAAATTTGAGCATTTCCATTACTGCAGCCGCAGTACAAGGCGGGTAAGCATCACCACAGCCGGTAAAAATAGCTCCGGAGCTTAATGGGTTGAGGCAATCTACGTCTTTAGCTACTGGAATCAAAGAAACAGCAGCAGCAAGGTCGTAGCCCTTGGGCAATGGTGAGAATAGCAATATACCATGGATCAGAGGATCATCGGCAGCTTTAGTAAGCTGCTCTTCAAGCCCTTTTTGACCGATTTGCTCATCTAGTACTTTTACCGAGCAGTCAATGCCAGTAGCTTCACATGCTTTTTCGAGTGATTTCTGGTAATAGACGTCATCAGTTCTTTCTCCCACTCTGATGATCTGTAATCGGGGAATAATGTTTTTTTGGCGCAGCTGATCAGTTTTTTCTTTGGTTTCTTGGTTGATTTTAGCGGCAACTTCTTTGCCGGATAGGACTATGGCCATCTTAAACCTCCATTATATGCACAATATGCACAAAAGTTCTCTTTAAAGCATAATTCTGCAACTCTTAGAAAAACCCTGCCGCATCTATATTTAGTTGTCATCATAAAAAAACATATTATATGGAAGAAAAACCTTGCTAGAAACCACATCTTGTGATATAATATTACCTAGGATAAGAGGACTTTTGTCTAAAATATGCGCTCTTTTCCAAATCCCAAAAAAATGGAGGGAAACACTTGTCAAATAATATCAATTCCAATGCTGGAAAGGACAATGCCAATAGCTATAATGCCGGGCAGATTCAAATTCTGGAAGGACTGGAAGGTGTCCGCCGCCGTCCGGGTATGTATATTGGCTCAACTGGTACTCGCGGACTGCATCATTTGGTATATGAGATAGTAGATAATAGTATCGATGAGGCCTTAGCTGGTTTTTGTACTGATATTAAGGTTTATATTCATGAAGATAACTCGATTACTGTTGTCGATAATGGGCGTGGTATCCCGGTGGGGATCCACGAAAAGACCGGTAAAAGCGCTGTGGAAGCTGCTATGACCATGCTCCATGCCGGCGGTAAATTTGGCGGAGGCGGCTATAAAGTATCCGGTGGTCTGCATGGCGTTGGTATGAGCGTAGTGAATGCGCTGTCTAAATGGCTGGAAGTTAAAATTTGCCAGGGCGGTTATCAGTATCAGCAAGAATACAAACGCGGTATCCCGCAGTATGATCTTAAGCAGATCGGCCTTGCTGACCGGACGGGGACCACGATTACCTTTGCTCCTGATCCGGAGATTTTTGAGGATTTGATTTACTCTAAGGAGACTCTCAGCGCCCGTTTGCGCGAGTTGGCCTTTTTGAATAAAGGCTTAGCTATCACTCTTATCGATGAGCGTGATGGTAGTGAGACATTGTATCAGTATTCGGGTGGGGTAGAGGACTTCGTTAAATATATTAATAAAAATAAAGATGTCCTGCATAATATTATCCATTTTGAAACAGAAACAGATAAAGTGCAGGTAGAAATAGCTCTTCAGTATACTGATAGCTATAATGAAAATATCTTCTCTTATGTCAATAATATTCATACCCAAGAGGGCGGTACCCATGAAGCTGGCTTTAAGTCAGCATTGACCAGGGTTATCAATGATTATGCCCGCCGCTTAAATATCCTCAAAGAGAGCAATCCTAACCTTTCCGGTGAAGATATTCGTGAGGGTATTACTGCTGTTATCAGCGTCAAGGTTGAAGAACCGCAATTTGAAGGCCAGACCAAGACTAAACTGGGTAATACCGAAGTCCGCGGCATTGTCGATGCTGCTGTGGCTGAAGGGGTTGGCACCTATTTAGAGGAGCATCCTACTGAGACCAAGAAGATCATCGAAAAAACTGTTCAAGCTTTCCGTGCCCGTGAGGCTGCACGTAAAGCCAGGGAAATGACCCGCCGCAAAAATGTCCTCGATAAGACTTCTCTGCCTGGTAAATTGGCGGATTGCTCGATGAAAGACCCTGCTTTGTCTGAGTTGTTCATTGTTGAGGGCGACAGCGCCGGTGGTTCTGCTATCAATGGCCGTGACCGCCGTACCCAGGCTATCTTACCCTTGCGCGGTAAAATTCTCAATGTAGAAAAAGCACGTCTGGACCGTATTTTAGGTAATGAAGAGATCCGCGCTATGATCACTGCTATGGGTGCGGGTATCTCTGATGATTTTGATATTACCAAGGCTCGTTATCATAAGCTGATTATCATGACTGATGCTGATGTTGATGGCGCGCATATCCGGACGTTGTTACTGACTTTCTTCTTCCGTTATATGCGGCCGCTGATTGATGCTGGATATGTTTATATTGCCCAACCGCCGCTATTCCGCGCCCGTTCTAAACGGAATAAAGAAGAAACCTATCTTTATGATGACCGTGATCTGGAGCGCTTCTTTATGGATAAAGATAAGGATAAATATGATATCAGCCGTTACAAAGGCTTGGGTGAAATGGACGCTTCCGAGTTATGGGATACCACTATGAACCCTGCTAATCGAACTATTCTCAGGGTCACTTTGGAAGATGCTATGGCCGCAGAGGAGATTTTTACCGTGCTGATGGGTGATAAGGTCGAGCCTCGCCGGGAATTTATCCAGAACAATGCTGAATATGTTAAGAATCTCGATATTTAAGGGAGGACAATCTCTTGGATTTAATTAATAATGGTAAGGTTTTAACCAGAAATTTAGAAAAAGAAATGCGCGAATCGTATATCGATTATTCGATGAGCGTTATTGTCGGCCGGGCGCTCCCAGATGTACGGGATGGACTAAAGCCAGTTCACCGCCGGGTGCTCTATTCTATGTTTGAGCAGGGAATTACCCCAGATAAACCACATAAAAAATGTGCTCGTGTGGTCGGTGATGTTTTAGGTAAATATCATCCTCATGGCGATAGCTCTGTCTATGATACCTTGGTACGTATGGCGCAGGATTTTTCGATGCGTTATACCCTGGTAGATGGCCACGGCAACTTTGGTTCTATCGACGGACATAAAGCTGCTGCCATGCGTTATACTGAGGCCAGATTGCATAAATATGCTTTGGAAATGATGGCAGATATCAACAAAAACACAGTTGATTTTGTTGATAACTATGATGGTGAAGAAAAAGAACCGACCGTTCTGCCGGCTAAACTACCTAATTTGCTCGTCAATGGCAGTTCCGGTATTGCTGTCGGTATGGCTACCAATATTCCCCCGCATAATTTGACTGAGGTCATCGATGGTCTAGTGATGCTGATCGATAATCCAGCTGCTACTATCGATGAGTTGATGACCAAGATTCCTGGACCGGATTTCCCCACTGCAGGGATTATCTTGGGCACTGAGGGGATCAAAGATGCTTATCATACCGGACGTGGTGCTATTAAACTGCGTGCCCGTACGGTCATTGAACAGATGAATAATGGTAAACAGCGAATCCTGGTGACCGAGTTACCCTATCAGGTTAATAAAGCCCAGTTGATCGAAAAGATTGCTGAATTAGTGCAGTTGAAAAAGATCGAGGGCATCACTGATCTGCGTGACGAGAGCGATAAAGATGGTATGCGTATCGTTATCGAGGTTAAGAGAGAGGCTAATGCTTCGGTAATTCTTAATCAGCTATTCAAGCATACCCAATTGCAAACTACCTTTGGCGTCATTATGCTGGCGCTGGTCAACGGAGTGCCGAAGATCCTTAACCTCAAGGAAGTAATGGAGCATTATCTGCGCCATCAGGAGGAGGTAATTGTCCGCCGCTCCCGCTTTGATTTGGAAAAGGCGCAGGCACGTGCACATATAGTTGAAGGTTTAAGAATAGCTCTTGATTTTATTGATGAGGTCATTGCCACCATTCGCGCTTCTCATAGTGATGCTAAAGAAAAGCTGATGGAGAAGTTTAACCTCTCCGAATTGCAGACACAAGCTATCTTGGAGATGAGACTGCGTGCTCTGCAAGGGATGGAACGGGAAAAGCTCGATGCTGAATATAAAGAGCTGATTAAGACTATCGCTTATCTTACTGAGGTTCTCAATAATGAAAAGCTCGTCTTCTATATTATTAAAGATGAGCTGAAACAAATCCAGGAGAAGTACGGCGATCATCGCCGCACTATCATTACCAAAGATGATAGCGAGCTTAGTGATGAAGACCTGATCGCTGAAGAAGACATGGTCATCACTATTACCAACAATGGTTATATCAAACGGCTTAACACCAATACCTACCGCCAGCAGCGCCGTGGTGGCAGGGGGGTGACTGCGATGACAACCAAGCAGGAAGATTTTGTCGAACAGCTCTTTATCACTACAACACATCATTATCTGATGGTCTTTACTAATAAAGGCCGTGCCTACCGGCTGAAGGTTCATGAGATTCCTGAGGCTGGTCGTCAGGCAAAGGGTACGGCTATTGTTAATCTGTTATCATTGACCGGAGATGATAAGGTCGCCGCAGTGATTCCGGTTAAAGAATATACTGATGACCTCTATCTCTTCATGGCTACAGCTAAAGGCGTGGTTAAGAAGAGTGTCTTATCCGAATATGATAGCTCACGCCGTGATGGCTTGATTGCTATCAATCTAGATGATGACGATGAGCTGATTGGGGTCAAATTGACCAATGGTAGCGAAGAGATCATTCTTTCTACCAGCAAGGGTGCTGCGATACGTTTTAATGAAGAGGATGTCCGCCCGATGGGGCGTGCTACCAGAGGCGTCCGCGGTATTACCTTAGAGTTGGGAGACCGCGTTGTCTCTATGGATAGCATGCAGGAGAACGGTGAATTACTGGTGCTGTCAGAGAACGGCTACGGCAAGCGCACTCCTTTAGTTAATTTCCGCATTACCCATCGTGGCGGTAAAGGCGTCTATGCTCTGCGTTGCAATGAGAAGACCGGGCACCTAGTGGCCATTGAGGTTGTCCGTCCTGGCGATGAGATGATGATCATCTCCCGTGAAGGAGTTATTATCCGTATCAATGTCAATGATATCTCGGAACAGGGAAGATATGCTCAGGGTGTGAGAGTCATCAAATTAGGTGATGGCGATAGTGTTGTTGATATGGCTAAAGTAGTTTCCAAAGATGATGAGGACGGAGTGGAAGAACTAAGCATTTTTGAGAAAAAATAAATTCACCTGTTAGGTAAAGTAGCTAGCGTAGTGATTCTAGCTAACAGCTAAAAGATGTGATAATATAAAAACGCACGATTAATATATCGTGCGTTTTTTATTATAGCTGTTTTTTAATAAATATTCAGTAGCACGGGGCGTTAACTAAAATGTAGTTAATATTTAAGATATATTTGCTGGCCGGGTATGATTCAGCAGCTATTCGGTACAATAACTGTATCTTATCAAGGAGGTAAAATTATGGATGAAAAAAATCATACCCTAACCGCAGAACAAATTAATAGATATCGCGCTTTCTTGCATGAGCAGGAGCGGGCTGAGGCTACCATTCAGAAGTATCTTCGTGATCTTCATGCACTGGAAGAGTATCTTGGTGGCAAACAGCTAACTAAGCTAACATTGATTGGCTGGAAGGAGCAGTTGAATCAAACCCATGCACCATCTTCGGTTAATTCTATGCTAGCAGCTATAAATGGCTTTTTGACCTTTATGAATTGGCAAGAGCTAAAAGTTCGCTTGCTAAAGATACAAAAACCAGTATTTTGTGATCAGAATAGAGAGCTAACCCGTGATGAATATATACGCTTAGTGAATGCAGCTAAACAAGAGGGCAATGAAAGGTTGTCGCTGGTTCTTCAGACTATTTGTGCTACTGGCATCCGTGTTTCCGAATTGCGTTTTATCACTGCTGAGGCTGTATATCTTGGCCATGCTAAGATAATTAATAAAGGTAAGCACCGTATGGTATTCCTTCCACAAAAGCTATGTCAAATATTGAAAAAATATCTCAAAAAACAAAAAAGAACCGCTGGTGCGGTATTCACCACGCGGACTGGCAGGCCATTAGATCGCTCAAATATTTGGCGCGAGATGAAATCTCTTTGTCAAAGTGCTGGCGTAGAACCTGGTAAGGTTTTCCCGCATAACTTGCGGCATCTATTTGCCCGAACCTATTATACGCTAGAGCATGATCTATCTCGCTTAGCAGATATCCTGGGCCATTCCAGTATCAATACTACCCGTATCTACACTATGGAAAGTGGCCTTGTTCATTCAAGACAAATATCACGAATGGGGCTTATTATCACATAATTTCCGTTCTGTGGTGGAGTGCATCAAAAAACTACAACAGACTTTCCGTTCTGTTGTAATGCGGTTTCTTTTAAGAACATTTTATACAAATAATTATACATATCCATAATTAAAATAGCAAGCGTTTTCTAATTTAACATACGACAACTAGGTGGGACAAGCAAAATAATTTTGCCCCGCCTGATTTTGTTATGCGTTAAATTTCACAAGAATAATATTTCTCCCTAATTAGTTAATAATACAGATAATTAATGGTGCTTATTTTCCGTATCTACAACAGAACGGAAATTATGTTGTCGCCTTATCGATGTGGCAACAAAATGGGAGGTACAATATTTTGAGATTCTTTAAATGTGGACTACTAATGTTAATTACAACTGCCATTGTGGTAGCTTTTTCTAGTGCTGCCATGGCAACAGGTCAACAGACTAGCTTGGATATCAGTCAGGGTGATATCATTATTACCAGCAATGGGTATTCGGTAGGTGATACTAACGGGGAGCATAATCCAGATGGATATCTGATTATCCAGTCAGGGACTGGAAGTGCTGCCAATAGTATCATAGTAACTGGGGGCAGTCATGATATTACTATTGATAATAT
>CALYAP010000055.1 GCA_944393575.1 uncultured Clostridia bacterium | reverse complement strand
AAGGAGGGCTAGCTATGACTGATATTAAAAGACTGCTTTTCGGTATCGCCTTGATCCTCTTCGCCATCTTCCTCTGTCTGCTGTTCACTTTTATGAGCGGCGAAAATGTATGGACAGCGCTCTTTGCTGTGGCAGGGCTGATCTTCGCCATTGCTGGATTGGATGGACGCAAGACGCCGCCGGATGACGATCACCCTGACCAGCAAGCCTAGCATCTCATAAGCAGAAAAGAGGGATCCTTCGGGATCCCTCTTTTGTGTCCAGCAAGCTACATCATCTTGGTATCCTTGAGCCGGTCGTCAAAAAACTCATTGAGTCGAATCAGCGGATTACGCAGCACCAAACCTAAGATCAGCGCCACTGGCACATAAGCCAATAATTTAAGCAAATCGAGCCAGTAGGCGCTGCCGTAGATGCCGGCCACAGTCTCACGGAGGGCATTGATGCCATAAGTGAAGGGCAAGAAGGGATAAAGATTCTGGAAAAACTGCGGCGTGACCTCGATAGGGAAAGTGCCTCCGGCACCAGCGATTTGAATTACCAGCAAAATAACGCATAGCGCCTTGCCGATATCGCCAAAAGATACGGTCAGCGTATAGATAATCATCGTATAGACAAAGCTGGACACCCAACCGGCCAGCAAAAAAAGAAGGGGGTTCATACACTGTACCTGGAGGAAATACAGATCTCCCAGGCAAATGATAGTAGCCTGAGCCAGGCCAATGACGGCAAAGATCAAATAGCGTCCTAAATAGGCCTGCCAAGGACGAAAGCACAGCTGTATCTCCTCTTCTACCCTGGTTTTCATAATCGCCACCAGCACAATACCGCCTACCCACAGCGCTAAAGTGGTATAAAAAGGAGTCATCGCCGATCCATAATTGGCAATAGGATAGAGTACGGTCGTATTGACATCAACTGGAGACGCCATAAAATTACCGATCAGTTCTGGATCATTGCGCAGCAGCTCTACCAGCATATCAACCTTATCATCAGCGGCGGCTGCATCGATCTCTTCCAGACAGTGAAGAATCTTGCCATCAATACGCTCTACTGTCTGAGAGGTAGTTGATAATGCCGTCTGGATCGCAGTCATTGTGCTTGAAGTATTGTCCAATACCGAATGCAAACTGCCCAGATTATCCGCAGTACTCAACAGCAGCGCCGAGACATTAAACAAGGAAGTAGTAGCGTCGGCAAAGGCTAATTTCATTGCTGGAGCAACGTTCAGACGGAATTGATTGCGCAGAGCAGTCACTTCAGCGCTAATAGTTTGTCTTTGGCCTTCAAGAGTATTCACCATCTCCTGCGGCACCTCGCCTAATTGGCGGGTGCTCTCCGCAGTCTCGCTAGCGGCCGCAGCGAGCTGTTGTTGGCTGGCATCCAAGTTGGTCAAAGCATCGATCAAGGCTAATACCGCTTCTTGCTCTGGAGAACTTGGCGGAAGACCTTGGACGACCCCATTAAGCACCGCGGTTAATTGGCTGCTCAACTGTGGATACACCACTCCGGCTAGCTCTGCAATTGTCTCTAACTGCAAAGCGGCGCT
Source organism: uncultured Clostridia bacterium (assembly GCA_944393575.1). Classification (GTDB taxonomy): domain Bacteria; phylum Bacillota; class Dehalobacteriia; order UBA4068; family UBA4068; genus HGM13862. The sequence goes on along the minus strand of CALYAP010000055.1, from coordinate 2,032 downwards.
CTCTGCACTGCTGCCTAATTTATCTGCGGCATCAGCTAATTGCCCGCCCACCGCATCATTAAGCGCTGCACAACTCTCGAGCGCTAAAGCTATGGCATCGCTGATCTGACTGGCGGCATCGCCAGAGCTGAGCAGCAACTGCTGAAGCGAAGTAGTCGTAGCCGCGCCACTGGTCAAAGTATCCTGCAACAACGGCAGAACACCATCAACAGCATGAGTCAGACCTACCGCAGCGTCAACCGTATTATCTAATGCTGTCAGCGATGTAGCAAGCACGCTTAACTCTTCATGAGTATTACGCAAAGCGCCAAGCAGATTATCAAGCGGACTAGCGCCCAGTTCATCAAGTTGTTCAGCAGAAAGATTAAGTATGCTCGCGATAGTCTCGGTAGCGACGCTGATAAAAGTACTATTGACCTGCTGCTGAATCACCGAGATACCATTGTCAGTAATTTTAGGGGCAATGGCATTCTTCTTTTCGTTAACATAATAATCAATCTGCGGATTAGCAATATCATCACTAAGAAAGCTGGCGATCTTCTGTGAAAAATCCTCCGGGATGACTACTGCGGCATAGTATTCACCAGCGCGCACACCGGACATAGCGGTATTATAATCAGTGAAAGTCCAGCCGATCTGCTCATTTTCACGCAGATTATTGATGATCTCCTGACCGACTTCCAACTTAACTGGCCCCATCTCCACCATATGATAGCCCGTATCCTGATTGACCACCGCGACTTTAATCCCGCTGGTGCTGCCATAGGGATCCCAGTTAGCAGCAATATTGAACCAAGCATAAAGAGCCGGAATAACGGCCATGCCAATAATGACGATAATAGCAATAACATTATGACTAAGTCGCTGTACATCGCGCACAAAAATTTTCCAAACTGTTTTCATCTATCTTTCCTCGGTGTCTCAATATTGTCTTGCAAAGGCTGCTTGAGCCATTCCATCAATTGCTGCGATAATTTTTTGCCGATACCCAAAATCCTTTTTTGATAGTGATAATGGGTATATTCTAGACAAATCAAATAAGTAGCAAAAACAATGATGGAGATAATCCAGGTAGTGAGAGCGGCCAGTTTTTGGTCAAGGCTGAACATCAATATTAAGCAGACCAAAGGCACGATGATGAAGCCTAAAAAGCCGCTGCGCCGCATTAGTGGATAGCGCTGCAAAAATCTCGCGTAGCCAGCATAGAGCTTGCGTTCCAGCAGCTTGCTCCGCAGCCCCTCGTAGGCGCCAAAGGAAAAAAGAATCTGACGGACCGCCTGTTCCTCCGCCATGCCGTTATCGACCAGGCTGGTATATTTTTGTTCCATTTCCGCCACCAGCTCATCGGCAATCTGCCGGGTAGCCTGAGTAGGCGGCAGATCAGTGATTAGCTCATCAATATAAGGACGAAAATCCATCCGCTCACACTCCCTTCTAATCATGTTGAAGCTTAGTCTTATTCTTAGTCGTATTCTGATAAGAAAAAGCCTAGCTATCCAAGCAACTTGTTAGCTAAGTATACGGGCCGCTCCCAAAAACGGTCAATATACAAAACACGAAAGTGTTGAAAAATTAGGCAGAGTACGATAAATAACCAGCAAACTAAAGCAGCCTGCCAGCAGATGATTTGCAATCAAAAAAGAAGGGGTATTGCTACCCCTTCTTGCTTAGTCTGTCTTAATTTAGTCTGTCTTAATTTAGAGATAAAGTTATACGCCCAGCAGCGGGATCAGCCCATGCTTCAAGATCAGCGACCAGATAGCCACGCACAGTCCGATGGCGATCTGGATATAAAACAGCACATGCCAACGGCCTTTTTTGTTAAAGGTCTTGAGCATCCAGTCGATCAGCGGAGCAAAGATGACCGCGCCGATGATAATGGTCAAGGCCACGACCAGCCAATGGTTGGTATAGGTAATGATCACCGCTGAGCTGAAAACTACGGAAGCAAAGGTAAAGGCCCAGCCGTTTTTCTTCCATTTAGGATACCAGATAAAGATAGCCAGCGCAGCAGTGGTAATCTGAGCGAAGA
>CALYAP010000054.1 GCA_944393575.1 uncultured Clostridia bacterium | reverse complement strand
AAGATATTTTTGCTTATGCACAGGAGCCAAATGTCGGTCCTAATGCCGGCTGGAAGCCTCATGAGAGTATCGAAGAAACTAGGGAGATCATGCAGCAGATCTTCATTGGCCAGGAAAATGTTTTCGCCATCGTCAAGGATAAGCTGGTTATTGGTACCATTGGCCTGGTGCCTGACCCTAAGCGGGATAATGAGCGGTCGATGATGCTAGGTTATGCGATATCAGAGCGCTTTTGGGGGCAGGGGCTGATGACCGAAGCAGCCAGGGCAGTGATCAGCTACGGTTTTGAGCAGCTAGAGCTGGAATTGATTGCCGCTTACTGTTATCCCCACAATCAGCGCTCTCAATCCGTATTGCGTAAATGTGGTTTTGTGTATGAGGGTAAGCTGCGGCAGGCTAGCAGGCTTTATGATGGAAATATTCTCGATGATCTTTGCTATTCCTTAATGCCCACTGATTTTGTTGATAAATAAGCGTATCAAAAATCCTTGGTTAACTTTTGCCAGGAATTAATTACCGATAACTCTATTGGGAAATAACAATATAGATTTTAGTTAAAAACGGGGAGCCGTCAACAGACGGCTCCCTATAACTATTTATGTATAAAATATAAGATATTTGCCTGGCTGAAGCGGGGTAATTCATTTAATAGAGGGGCGCAAACGCTCTGTTACTAATGGCACTAATGCCTCGCGATTGCTTTCATTGACTGTTATAAGCTCAACCGCAGGATGAGCGCGCACTGCATCAAGTAAAGGGGTAGAGCGTGGCTTAACAACGCCTAGAATGGGGATTGAGCCATCGAGATGACGTTTGACCTGGTCGATAAATAAGGGTGCTTCATTTTCCATCATGCCTAACTCATCCATTAGCATCAACTGTGCCTGGGAGGAGTTTTGTAACAATTGCACTCCATAGTTGTCGAATGCTGCCGGATAGGCAGTGAAACCATAGCTGTTCCAGCGGATACCGATCAGATTATCTCTTGTTAATCTAGGATTATCATCAATAGCTGGAACGAGATAGACCTCGGCAAAGGCGCCAGGGATAATCGAGGCTACGGAAATGCTACGAAACCCACCGAGACACAGCGGATCGAGGGCTGATAGTACTCTTTGGATCAATGTTGATTTACCGCACTGAACTTGGCCGGTTAAAAAGATATGTTTCATCATTCTATCGCCTCATTGTTAGCATTAACTTTTTAGTAGTATATTAATAACACCTATTCCTTCTCTTCAATCTCATCTTCCTCTATGGCTACTGCTTTGACCGCCTTACGCTGGAACAGATCATAAAGGGCTGGCACTAGGAAGAGGGTCAATACCGTAGCATAGATCAGTCCTCCGGTAGCCACGATCGCCATTGGGCGGATCATTTCTGCGCCCATTTCTTGGGAGAAGACCATAGCAAACATGGAGCAGATGGTTGTCAAGGCGGTCATCAGAATCGGGCGTAATCTCCGCCGTCCAGCCTCGATCATGGCTTCATGTTTCTCCATACCGTCAAGCCGCAGCTGATTGACGCAGTCAACATAGACGATACCGTTATTGACGATGATGCCGGCAAGCAACAGCAGACCGATCATCGCGATAACGCTGACTTCCATACCACAGATGACCAAGGTCAGCAGACCGCCGGAGAAAGCCAATGGGATGGTAAAGATAACAATGAAGGGCAACAGCAGGCTCTGGAACTGTGCCACCATAATCAGGTAGATCATAGCTGCTGCCAGCAGAATCATCATGATTAGATCTTGCATCGCATCCTGAATTTGGACATTTTCACCTGCGATCTCGATGGTGCAGCCGGCTGGCGGTTGATAGTCGGCCAGCGCTGCTTCCAGATTGCGGCTGACTAAGCCGATATTATGTTCATCATCTACCGCTGCGGTAACGCTATGGACGCGGCTTTGGTTGGTGCGGTTGATGGAGGAAGGGCTTTCTGCCTCCTGGATAGTGGCGATTTGGCTGAGGTAGACCGTTTGAGTTTGGGTCTCACCGCTGCTGATATCAGTAGTTTCTACCTCGAAGCTGAAATCAGCCAGTGATTCGCGCGATAACTGATGGTCCGGATCAGAGGCGATGATGACGGGATATTGTTTATCTTCCAGGGTAATCTGCATTACCTCTTGCTCGGTAGCAATTTCCGCGGCTAGTGCCTGGTAGACCTGAGCTACTGTCAGATTATACTCCATGGCCTTATTTTTATCTACTATCACGCGCAGCTCCGGAGAGTTCTCATCGAGCCCAGCATCGATATTAGTCAGTCCTTCGATGCCGGCCATCAGGTTAGCGATTTCTTCGGCAGCCATAGCCATGCTATCAGTCTCTTCGCCTTTGATCTGGATTTCAATGCCACTGCTGCCGATCATCGACATATCAGCGCCGGCTCCATTGATCTCCAATACCACCGGCAGGTCTGCCGTGAGCTGTTCGATCTCCTTTTGCGCTTCTGCTCCAGAGACTCCGGAATCAGTATCTAACAGCACATACATGGAGATAGCTTTGCTATCGTTGCTGGTGTTGAACATACTCATCGCACCACCGCTGTTTTCTAATGCCGCAACAATATCCAAACCCTCGACATTATCCATGATCAGCTGCATTGTTTCGGTTGCCAAGGCCTGAACTTCGCTTTCGCTGGCCTCCTCATCCTCGGCAGTAAGGGTGATCGAAAGCTGCCCATAATCGACTGAGGGCATCAATGAAGTACCCATACTGGCTATAGCGATACCGGTGACAACGATTACTCCGCCGGCGATAACAAAAACTACCCATTTATGCTGTAAATTTAATTTTAACAGATGTAGATATTTATTGACCATCTTCTGCTGCATTTTGCTGGGCGGTGGCTCTTTGGTAAGAATATTGGCGGCAGCAGCCGGGATCAAGGTTAAGGCAACCAGCAGACTGGCCAGGAGTGAATAGGCGACAGTCAGACCCATATCGGCAAAGATCTGACGGGTAAGTCCCTGGGTAAACAGCACCGGCAGGAAAACACAGACTGTAGTCAACGTCGAGGCTGCGATCGCTCCTGTCACTTGTTTGGCGCCAACCACTGCGGCAGTGGCGGCGCTCTTGCCTTCAGAGCGCAGACGGAAGATATTTTCAATGACCACGATACTGTTGTCGACCAACATGCCAACTCCCATCGCCAGACCAGCCAGGGAGATCATATTGATGGTAACCCCGGAGAAATACATCAGCGTGAGGGCAAAAAGCAGTGATATGGGGATCGAGAAGGCGATGATCACCGTCGGACGGATACTTCTAAGGAAGATAGCCAGAACGGCAATAGCTAATATTGCTCCCAGGAGGAGATTGTTGAGCACGCTATTGATAGCAACATTGATATAATATCCTTGGTCAGAAATGGCGTTGAGATGAAGCCCTTCGTTCTCTGCCATTAATCTTTCCATAGTTTCATTGATGCTGTCGGCAACATCAACGGTGTTGGAGAGGCTTTGCTTTTGAATGGAGATGATCAAGCCGGGATTGCCATTAACCAAAGCATAGTATTCACCTGAATCATCGCTGATCGAGACTTCAGTGATATCGCTGACTTTGATTTCTCCCACACCTTCGATATCGACATTCATGATGGTGAAATCAGACAACTCCTCCAAGGAGAGAAATTTATCGCCAACCTTGAGCAGAATTTCGCCCGCGCCATCTTGGATATATCCGGCAGGCATGGAGAAATGCTCGGCGCCCAAAATGGTGGCCAAAAGCTCTGGTGTGAGCGCACCTTGGAGACCGGCGTCTTTAAAGGCTTGGTCGCGTTGTTGCTCAAATTCGCTATAGGCTGCATCGAGCTGACTTTCGCCGATAGCCAGCTGCACACTGGCGGAGGAGAGCTCTGTTGAGAGTGCCATTTTGCCGGTTTCCAGCTCCGTGGCGCTGTTATCCAACTCAGCTTTTTGTTCTTCTAATTGCTGCTGTTGTTCTGGCAGATCGACTAGGAGGGCTTTATCGATAGCGATAATCCCTTCGTCAATTTGGTCAATAGCATCTTCTACCTCCTGTTCGCTCATTCCCCCAGCCATGGCCATGGCCATTTCTAGTTTGCTCTGCTGGATTTGGAGTTCCGTATAAGCTGCTTCGGCTTCTCTTTGTCCGCTGATGAACTCATCAAGGCCGGAGATGGTTTGGCTAAACAGCTCATTGATTGTTGCATAAGCTAGATCTGGGTCTTGGAGGATAGAGGGATCGAAGCTGCCGGAGCCGCTGCTGCCATCATCGGGAAGAATAGCAGCTAATTGGCTAAGCAGGGAAGCTGAGGTTTGTATTTGGGTAAGTAATTCTGTGGTGGCGGCAGTGATTTGTTGGGCATCACCACCGGTTAATGCCGTCTGATAGTCCTGGTAAGCAATAGTCATGGCTGACTGCTGGTCCTCTAGTGCACGTACTGCCGCAGCAGAGCTACCAAACTGGGCGGAGAGCTCATCGGAAACAGCGGTCATCTGAGCGATAGCCTCTTCCAGCTGAGTTAAGCCATCTTCGATTTGCTCGGCAGCAGTGAACATATCCAACATCGCCAGCAGGGATTCGCGGCTTTGAACCAATTCCTCCCGTTGAGCCCGGAGTTCATCAGGAGCACTGGCCAGCTCGTTTAGGCCTAGCTGTAATTGCAGCCGGCCAGCTTCCAGCTGAGAGGAGGCTTCGCCCAGCTCATTATAAAGCTCTTCTTGCCTATCTGACAGCTCGGCTTTGGAGCGTTCTAATTCAGCTTTAGCTTGATCCAGTTCAACTTTGGCCTGAGCCAGTTGGCTGTCTATTTCATTGAGAATCAGATCATTATAATGCTCGATAGCCTCTTCATTCCATTCCAGTGTGACCTGCTGGGTAATCAGACCCATTGCCTCGACACTGGCTACACCCTCCAAACGCTCAAAGGAGGGAATAACATTTTCTTCAACAAATTCGGAGAACTCGACATCCGTCATGCCCTCCATGTCAGCGGTCATCATCATTACCGGTAGCATAGAGGGGTTGATCCGTAGAATTGTCGGCGTAGCTACATTATCGGGAAAGGTGGCCGCTGCGGTATCGACCAGTGAGGAGAGCTCTACCATAACACTGTCTATGTTGATCTCTTGGTTGAATTCGAGCAAGACCATTGAGACATTTTCTGCTGAGACACTGGAAATATTCTGTAGCCCGCTGACTAGGCTGAGCGATGATTCTAATGGTTTAGTGATATCATTTTCCACTGACTCTGGTGCAGCGCCAGGGTATGTTGTCATTACTATCACATAGGGCAGCTCTATATCTGGCAGCAGATCTACCCCGGTATTGAGAAAGGAGACTACTCCGAGAATAATAATCAAAATAATGGCCACAACAATGGTCATGGGTTTTTTGACACTGAATTTTGCAAGCATTGGCAGATCCCTTTACTTATTGATATTTAATCTTAATTATAGTATTGTAGTGCGAAATTTGCATTAAAAAATTATCTGAAACTTATGTTAATATTATTGACATTTAGAAATTAGCATTGTAAAATAGGCGAAGCTAAATGAGAGTGCTGGAAACCGGCTGAGGGGTTTAACTCCCCGCAGATAACTGCCGCGAATAGTGAAATGGGTTTTAGTTGGTTGATTGATCAAAATCGGCTAACCTTGACACTAGGAGATGGAGGCTGATCCAGAGTATTATTTAGCTAATATAAATAACGGGCAGGGAAGGAAGTATTAATTCCGCGCCTGGGGGGGCGTTAGAAACCCTGACCCAATAAGGAGGATTTTCTGATGAAAAAAGCTTTACTTATTTTGGTCTCTCTGATGTTGGTAGTTTCTCTGGCTGCTTGCGCTCCTGCTGATGAGGGTGATGCAGTTGCTCCAGAAATCACCGCTACCGCTGCTGCTGAAGATGCTGGTTCCACTGCTGCTGATTTGCTCAATGCTAACATGGATGCTAGCGATATCACCTACACCTTCGAAAATGGTATGTATGACAACATCAATGGCTTTGCTAACGGCGATGAGAACTCTTGGTTCTTCTATGTCAATGATGCTCTCTCCACTGTCGGCGCTGCAGATTACACCCTTGCAGAAGGCGATGTTATCGAGCTCCGCTATGAAGCTACCAGCAACATCGACAACCTGCCTTTGGATGATGAAAACGCCCCAGTTGATGGCGAAGATGCCAACACTCCTGTAGATGAGAATACCCCAGTTGATGGTGAAGACGCCAACACTCCTGCAGATGAGAATACCCCCGTTGATGGCGAAGATGCTAACGCTCCTGTAGACGGTGAGACCACTGATGAAAACACCAATGTAGACGGTGAGACCACCCCTGCTGAATAATCTCAGCTATTAAAAGCAAGTTTAACTGAATAAGTTTAACTCTGTGACCGGCTGCCTACGGGCAGCCGGTTTTTTTATCTCCAGCTGATTGACAGCGCTATTACTATGCAGTTAGTTATAGTCTAGGTGGATGATAGTATAGCGTGACTCAAACCCGGTAATTATTTAAGTTTTGCTTAAGAATACTTAAGAATGGTTTATGCCTCTTGACATCTAATACGCTGCTTTGTATAGTATGGCATGAAAGAAGGTATTGCTTATGGACCCACAATTAAAGAGAGGGCTGCTTGATATCTGTGTACTGGCTGTTTTGCAGCGGGCGGATTCTTATGGCTATAAGATCATTAAAGATGCCTCAGCAGTGCTAGAGATCACTGAATCGACCCTTTATCCGATTTTAAAGCGTTTGGAGCAAGCCAAATGCCTGACTGTTTACAGTGTGGAACATAATGGCCGGCTGCGTAAGTATTACAGCATCACTGAGCTGGGAAGGCAGCGGGTAATAGATTTTCTTCATGAATGGGATGCTATGATGAAGATCTATGAATACATCAAGGAGGGGCAAAAAAATGGATAAGCGGACCTTTTTGGACGGGCTGCGCACAGCCTTAGTCTCACTTCCCGCTTCTGAGATAGATAAAACAGTTGCATATTATGAAGAGATGATCGACGACCGCATTGAAGAGGGTATGAGCGAAGAAGAAGCAGTAGCCTCAATGGAACCGATCGGCGTGCTGGCACAGCGTATCATCAATGATTCCCCGACGGTGAATAAGGCCGTACGTAAGGCCAAACAGAGCAGCATTCCTGTTGGCATTTGGATTCTGCTGGCGATTTTGGGCTTGCCGATATGGTTGCCGTTGCTTTGCTTAGCTTTTGCTATAGTGGTGGGTGTTTTTGGCCTGCTCTTCGGTATTATTGTCTCTCTGTTCGCCTTAGTGGCAGCTCTGGCTATTGGCGGCATTATGGTGATGATTTTTGCTCTCTTCTATCTGGATATTGGTGGTATGAGCACGGTATTAGCTATTGGCCTGGGGTTGATCGGCATTGGTCTGGGTATGTTGCTGGCCTTCCCGGTGGCTTATCTGATTAAAGCTATTTGGTCAGGTATCAAAGCTCTGGGGCGAAAAATAGGCTCATTATTTACCAGACAGGAGGCAAGCAAATGAACAAGACGACTAGAACAGTGGTTATTATTGCGGTAGTTCTCATCATCGTTGGCATTATTATGTGCGCTATCGCACTCTTTTGCGGCGGTGGCGGTTTATTGAACCGGGTAGGTCTTTATCTCCGTTTGGGGCCGCTGGATTATCAACAGCAGGAGTACAGTTTTGCAATCCAGGATATTGAGAGACTGGAGGTCATTACGGTAGCAGATGATGTTTCGCTGCATGTGAATACGGACAGTGACGAGATCAAAATCACCTGTGTTGATAGCCAGTATTATGATTATGATGTTGCTGTCTCAGGAAATACCTTATTAGTTGAATATCAGCAAAGAGTGGCGGTTAATTCCATTTGGCAACAGCACGTAGATGGAGAAATGCAGGTCGATATTTGGCTGCCAGAAGCTTTTCTGCAGGAGGGGGATATTAGCCTAAGCCTGATTAGCGGTGATGCAGTTATTGATAATCTGCAGGGAGCAACGCTTTCTGTCGAATCGATTTCCGGCGGAATCGAATTTTACCGCTGCGCTTTTTCCACTATGCGACTGGATAGTGTTAGCGGCGATATTGAGGGGACGATCTTAGGTAACTATGCAGATTACCGTATCGAATATGATACTATCTCCGGCGATGTCGAACTCAATGGTGCTGAGGGATCAGCATCTGCCACACGGGAAATCTGGCTTAATACGGTCAGCGGTGATATTGACCTCAATTTTATCCAGTCTTTTACTGAGGCAATGAACCGGCTGGATGAAGCAGCATAGTTGATCTCCCTCTGTCAAGGAACAACACAACCGGCTAATCTTTATAATTATATATAAGGAAGAAAAAGGGAACAAATGTTGAAAAAAGAGCGCTGATAAACTATTGGTCAGCGCTCTTTTCTTGAAGATGTTTAACTGGCCAGGAAGATAGAATATGATTTTTAACTGATTTTATTATGAAAATTTTTCTTCCTTATTATAAAGAACTTAAATAATTTATCGAACAAAAGAAATCAGTTTTGTTTTTTGCTAAAATGCTTTGATTAGAAATCATAAAGTGCAGTCGTTAGGCCGCCTCATTGTTGAGAATTTCCATGAATTCTTCACCGGAGATGGTTTCTTTTTCATAGAGGTAGCTAGCAAGCTCATCCAGTTTTTGCTGGTTCTCTGCGAGGATCTTAGCTGCTTTTTCGTACTGCGCTTTGATTAAGGCTACTACCTTGCGGTCGATCTCTGCCTGGGTTTCAGCAGAACAAGCCAGAGAGGTATCTCCGCCGAGGTATTGGTCAGTGACGGTTTCCAACGCCACCATGCCAAAGTCTTCACTCATTCCGTAGCGGGTAATCATGGCGCGCGCCAGTTTCGTGGCTTGTTCAATATCGTTGGCAGCGCCTGTAGATATCGAATGGAAGACCAAATCCTCTGCTGCGCGGCCGCCGGTTAAGGTAGCGATCTTGTTTTCCAACTCTTCTTTGCTTACCAAATAATGATTGCCTTCTTCCACCTGCATGGTATAGCCTAAGGCACCGGAAGTACGTGGGACGATAGTGATTTTTTGTACTGGTGCAGAATTATTTTGCTTGGCTGCTACCAGGGCATGGCCAATTTCATGATAGGCGACAACACGTTTTTCTTGATCAGTGAGGATAGCGTTTTTCTTTTGATAGCCGGCGATAACGACCTCGATACTCTCCTCCAGATCGGCCTGGGTGGCATAGCGGCGCCCGTCGCGTACCGCCCTAAGGGCAGCTTCGTTGACGATATTAGCCAGTTCGGCTCCGGAGGCTCCTGAAGCCATGCGGGCAATCTTGTTCCAATCGATATCTTCAGCTACTTTGATCTTTTTCGCGTGGACTTTCAGTATTTCTTCGCGCCCCTTTAGATCTGGCAGTTCCACAGGGATCCTGCGGTCAAAACGGCCAGGACGGGTCAAGGCTGGGTCAAGCGATTCCGGGCGGTTGGTGGCAGAGAGGATAATGACGCCGGTATTGTCCTCAAAGCCATCCATCTCTGTCAGCAGCTGGTTTAATGTCTGTTCGCGTTCATCGTTACCGCCAATCCGGTTATCGCGTTTTTTACCGATAGCATCGATTTCATCAATAAAAACGATGCAGGGAGCTTTTTCTTTGGCCTGTTTAAAGAGATCACGGACCTTAGATGCACCCATGCCGACAAACATTTCGACAAACTCTGAACCAGAGATAGAAAAGAAGGGGACATTAGCTTCGCCAGCCACTGCTTTGGCCAGCATGGTCTTGCCTGTTCCGGGAGGGCCTACCAAGAGGATGCCCTTGGGCATAGTGGCGCCGATATCTTTATATTTGCTGGGATCATGGAGATACTCTACGATCTCCTTGAGGCTATCTTTAGCCTCGTCTTCACCTGCCACATCAGCAAATTTGATCCCTGCAGATGATTGGACATAGACTTTGGCATTGCTTTTACCGAACATCATCGAATTAGCACCGCCGGCGCTCTTCATTATTTTTTTGGACAGATACTGGCCGAGAGCTACAAAGATGATGATAGGCAAAATCCAGGTCAGCAGAAAAGAAAGTAGCGGATCAGCCTGCTGAATGATTTCGCTAGAAAACTGGGCGCCAGAATCCCTCAACATTTGCGTTAAGTTGAGGTCAGGCATCATACCGGTTCGATAGACTATGGTGTTATCTTTATTAGTAAAGAGAATTTGGTTCTCATTCTCACTGACCTGTACTTGGCCGATCTCCATATTTTCCGCCATGGTCATAAAGGTGCCATAATCAACTTCTTGGATTTGATTTTGCTGACTCTGCGATAATAGCGGTAGCGCTAAGAAATTAAGCAACAGCAGAATCAACAAGGCAATGCAAGAATAATATAATAGCGGTTTTTTAGGCGTTTTGACTTCATTCATAAGATTCACTCCTTATCTGCTTTGATGTTTTGGTCAGCTCGTATTTGTAGTTCTAGAGCTTGAATAGCTGCAGCGAGCGCATAGCGCATAGCCTGGGTAGCAAAATCAATAGCGTATTCTGCATAAAGCGTACACGCTTCAGCGCTATCCTCAATAACAGTAGCATTTTTGCCGTACATATCGTGCATCAGATCTTGATTCAACAATTTGTCTGCCTGCTGTTCATAGGTCAGCTGCGCTTGAGCCAATGCTGCAGCAGCCGGTAACCGTCCATAGCGGGCATTTTGCTCGAGGATAATGCGATGAGTTTTACATTCATCATTGATTTGTTCCAGTATTTGCTGAAGCTGCTCTGGGTTTTTCTCTTGGCAGATTTGGATCCTGCTTTGTAAGAGGCCATATTCTTTTGCTAGTTCACAGATTTTTACAGCTAAAACCCCCTGTTGTAGTTCCATCGTGATCAGCTTCCTTTCTTGATGGGAGTCCTTATCTTTTTTATATCAGTTTTTGGGGCTAATAACCACTAGCAATATAATAGCTCTGCATATACAAAACCCCGGAGATGTACAACTTTTGATATCTCCGGGGTGTTTTGTATGTAATATTATTGACTAGGGGTATTTAATTAAAAATTATAGGGGAAGTATAAATTAAAGCTGTTTCTCGAGCAATAAAAAGGGTAATTATTATAAATTGGCTAATTTTTTAAGCATTTCACCAGAGATGAGGCGGTAGATCTGCTCTGTCAGTAAAGTTTTATCGACGTTTTCTGCGGAGCAGTATTTGAGTAGGATCCCTACTAAGCCAAAGGAATAAAAATCGAGTAATAAATTGATATCAGATATGGTTATTTGCGGATTAGTATATTTTTGACGGAATAACTCCTGCAAATAGGTGCGGATGGCTTTAGCGATGACTGTTTCATATTCCGCACGGCGGGAGCTCTCTAGTAGTCTTCTGCTGACCTCTTTTTTTTGTATCGCATGAGTAATGAAAATATTAATGGCATCACGGGCATTACTTGCATTTAAGCTTTCTTTTAGCATTTGTTCTACTGTTTGTCCAGCTCCCCATTCCAAGACATCCATAATATCTTGGAAATGGTAGTAAAAGGTTTGCCTGCTGATGCCGCAATACTCCACCAAATATTTTACTGTAATACGATCTAATTGTTTATGCTCAAGCAAAGAAGTTAAGCTATCTGCTATGAGCTTCTTGGTATCGTTGGCCATTGGGCGAAACTCCTTTCGCTAGACGTCTTTTAGCTTTATTAGTTATATTTTATCATGAGATGCAATAGAAATATAGGTTCAATTTTCTATGCTTATTTTTGATGTTTATAAGCTAGTTAGGTGATTAGGCGGATGTGTGCCGGATTTATTCCTGAGACTGGTTTTTAGTAGAATAAAAATAACGGGGTATAAGGCTCTGTTTTATAGGTATAGATTTAGGTTTGTAGTAATTTATCGGGAAGAATATAGATAAAATCAAGTAAATATCAAATAGGTGATAAAAAGCATGTACTAAAAAGTACATGCTTATCTGTTTTTTACTGCTAACAGTTTTTATGATATGGTTTGGGCTTATTCGCTGTCAGTGGAGGAATCCGCACTTTCATCGGTGGAGCCATCAGCAGAATTATTGTTGGTCACGGTATCGGTGGACGGGCTATTGATCAGTGGTAGAGAATCGATGATTAAAGAAGTGTATTCGGCTTGGCGGGCTTCTTCATCTGGATTTTCGGCGATAGCGATGATTCGTTCTGCCAACTCCATAGGATCATATTTAGCTTTGAGTTGGAGATCGTTAAGCAGAAGGCCGGATTTGATCAACTGTTCATTAGTATTCGCAGTAAAAATATTGGTAAACAGACTGCTTAACAGCTCGGTAACTTCTTGTTCGGTGAATCCTACGCTAAGATCGACGCCAAAAGTCAATGGCAGAATTTGATAATCAATAGCCTGGAGAATTTCTGCAGGAATATCATTGGGGTCGATAGTGCCTTGATAAGCGAAATAAGGAATATCTGAGGCTGAAGCTGAGAGGTCATCAAGACGGCAAGCATAGCAGAAAGAAGGAATGACTTCTTCGATAGGGGTTAGGACCACGCCAGTACTCTCATTATAGGAATGGATAACTTCACCATCCCCGGCATAGATGCCCCAATGATAGATGGAATCGGCAGAATAACCAAAGAAGAGGATATCACCAGGCAATAACTCATCGATATCATAAATGGCGGTATTATCTGCTGTGAGCTCGGCGGAGCCGATGCGCAATTCAAAATCCACTCCTGCTTGATAAAAAGCGTACCAGACAAAACCACCGCAGTCAAAGGCATCAGGACCGGCGCATTGATAGCCATAGGGATAACCAAGATAATCCATGGCGGTATCAATAACTTCTTCGCCGCTGACAGCCATTGCTGCGGTAGGGACCGTAAAAAATAGAGCAGCCGCCAGAAGGAGAATCGTCTTCAGGCGGCAGGTCTTTTTGTGACACTTAGAGTTATCGTTAAGCTGGCTTTTTGATCGCTTAGTACAGTTTATATCCGTGTATGTAAATTGGTTCATCATAAGCAAAAATATTGACTCCTTGGGATAAAAATTTTCTCTTGCCGTGGGGGCAGAACGTCTTGGCACAAAATTATAAAGCATCTTTGCCAAAAAATCAAGTACTTTTTTTCCATCTTGGAATATTTTTTGTTTTTGCTAAGCGATTTGTTCTTGATTTAAATGTTGATAGTGGCAAGAAAAATTGGTTTTGCTATAGGCTCAAAAACATTGATGATGGAAAAAATATTATTTTTAAATAAGAATAATTAATGAAACACCTGTTATAATGGTAAAAATATATTATCGTTTGTTATTTTAAAAAATATTGCACTAATATTTCAAAGATGTTACAATGATAGCGTAAATTATAAAACACTATGAGTATTTGTAATCTTATGCAATTTTGGCATAAGCGCTCAATGGTGTTTTGTTTTATGTGCAAGCTATATGTTTCAGGCAAATATTTAGCATATGGCGCTTAACAGATAAGAGAAAGGGTTGTGCTAGCAGGCTTATATGGCACACACGGCCAAGAGTTCTATTAACCGGTGCAATGGTGCAGTGGAAGAAACAACTGCGTATTTATAATGTGGTGTAGCTGATTTGCTAAAGCCGGTTGAAAATAAACTCTCTCTAAGTCCGGTGTTGACCTGATGTGGCAGATGGTTGTCGGAGGGGTTTCCGCTGTGACGGGATTGTTATTTGAGAAATTTCATGCTAGCACGGAGCCAGAAGAATTATAAATGGTTGGGAGGGTTTGATAATGTTGACCAAAGCGCAAGTAACAGATTTGTTTAAAAGCAAGATTCACTGCTCGCAGATTGTTCTTGGTGAATTTGCAGAGGAACTAGGTTATAGCCGCGAAGAGGCGTATAAAATGGCCAATGCTTTTGGTGGCGGCTGTTTCCGCGGAGATACTTGTGGTGCGGTAGCTGGCGCAATGATTGCTATTGGCCTGAAATATGGTAATGACGAGCCGGGAAATATCGAGCAGGACGCGCTTTGCCAACAGAAAGTCAAAGAATTTCAGCAGAAATTCACCGATCGCCGTAAAAGTTTGATTTGCCGCGATTTGCTTGGTTATGACTTTGCTGACGCTAAGCAACGCGAGGAAGCCTTTGCTACGGGCAAAGTTTTTGAGCTGTGTCCTGGCCTAGTCTTAGATGCGATAGCTATTTTGGAAGAAATGTTCAACGAAGACGAGTAATGATCCTACTGCCTGTTTATCGTTAAGCGCTAAGCAGAGCGCGCAAATAATTTTGGTCTTTGCCCATGTTAGGTCATGGAAGCATTGGATATACTAATTAAATAATATTTTATTTGTTGAGGAGGAGACTATATGAACATCAGAAGAATCCCTCTGATCATCAATGGCGCTGAGCGTTTTGTCTTCTGCGATGTTGAGAAAGACACGCTGGCAACTTTGCTGCGCCGGATTGGTTTGACGGGAACGAAGATTGGCTGCAACATCGGTATCTGCGGTGCTTGCTCCGTGATCTTGGACGGCGAGGTCGTTCGCGCCTGCACCAAGAAAATGAAGAACATCAAGGACAACTCTGAGATCATCACTATCGAAGGTATCGGCACTCCGTTCAACCTTCATCCGCTGCAGAAAGCATGGATCCGTTACGGCGGCGTTCAGTGCGGTTTCTGCTCCCCTGGTTTCATTGTTTCTTCTTATGCTCTGTTGCAGAAGAATCCCAACCCGACCCGCGAAGAAGTCCGCGAATGGTTCCAGAAAAACAAAAACGTTTGCCGCTGCACCGGTTACAAACCGCTCGTTGACAGCGTTATGGCAGCAGCTGCCGTAATGCGTGGTGAGGCTGATCCTTCTACCTTGGAATATCAGCTTCCTGAAGACGGCGAGTACTATGGCACTCCTGTTTTGCGTCCAGCAGCTCTGCCTAAAGTCTGCGGTACCTGCGATTACGGCGATGATATCTCCCTGAAAATGCCACCCGGAACCCTGCATCTGGCTATCGTTATGCCCCGTGTGGCTCATCATGCTAAGATCAAAAACATCGACTGCTCCGAAGCTGAGAAAATGCCTGGTGTCGTGAAGGTCGTTACCGCTAAAGATATCCAGGGCACCAATTTGCTGGGTGTTCGCGTCAACCATCCACGTGCTAAAGTTGACAAGCCAACCTGGCCAGTCTTCTGCGATGACAAGATCTATCGCTATGGCGACGTTGTTGGTTGCGTAGCTGCTGATACCCGTGAGCATGCTCGTGCTGCCGCTGCTGCTGTTAAAGTAGAGGTTGAGCCGCTGCCCGAATACCGCAACTACCTCGATGCTGCTACTCCGGATGCCATTGAGATCCATCCTGGTTATCCTAATGTTTATATTGAACAGCCGTTGATCCGCGGTAAAGATGTTCGTGAAATCTTTGAGACTGCTCCGCATGTGGTCAGCGGTAGCTTCTACAGCACCCGTGAACCGCATCTGATGATTGAGCCAGACTCTGTCCAAGCTTTCTATGATGAAGATGGTATCTTGACCATCGCCTGCAAAGCTCAGGGTATTTATAAACAGCACAGCTATATCGCTCCGGCTCTCGGCGTTGACCCGAAAGATCTCCGCTTGATCGAGAATCCGACCGGCGCTAGCTTCGGTGCTGCTGTTAGCCCGCATTCTTATGCGATCGCCGGCGCTTGCGCAATGGCTTTGAAGACCCCTGTTACCCTGACCATGACTTGGGAAGAGAATCAGCACTTCTCCGGCAAACGTGCTCCTCACTTCAGCAATGGCCGTCTGGCTGCTGATGAGAACGGACGCATCATTGCTATGGAATGCGACTTCGGCTGCGACCATGGTGCTTACCATGATATGGCTGACTCCATCACCAACCGTTTCGTCCGTTTCACCGCTTTCCCATATCCAATCCCCAATGCCCGTGGCCTGTATCGTACTGCTTACACTAACCATGACTATGCTACCACTTACCGTGGTTTCGGTGCTCCGCAGTCCGCTACCTTCATTGAGTCCCTGACCGATATGATGGCTTATGAATGCGGCATGGATCCATTTGATTTCCGTGAATTGAATGTTGCTAAGCCTGGTGAATTGACCGTTAATGGCTATCCTTTCCGTGAATACTGCATGCCTGGTATCATGAAGAAAGGCCGTCCGATCTACGAAGAAATGTGCAAGAAAGCAGCTGCTGAATCCACTCCTGAGAAGAGAAGAGCAGTTGGCGTTTCCGTCGGCGGTTTCTCCTGCACCGGTGGTGCTGCTGACTTCGCTAAAGTTAGATTGGAACTGAATCCTGACGGTACCGTAACCCACTTCGGCACCTGGGAAGACCAGGGTCAGGGCGGCGACGCAGGCTGCATCCTGCATACCTGCCATTACCTCAAACCGCTCGGCATCACTCCGGACAAAGTCAAAGTTTACTCCAGTGATACCAAGTACTGCCCGAACACCGGTATGGCTTCTTCCTCCCGTCTGCATCTGATGACTGGTGCTGCTACCCATCTGGCTGCAGAAGCAATGCTCAAGGATATGAAGAAACCGGACGGCACTTACCGCACCTATGATGAGTTGGTCGCAGAAGGCCTGCCCACCAAATGGGATGGTAACTATGAGATCCCGGCTGCTGACTTGAAGCTGGTTAACCTCAACCCGAACAACGGTGAGGTCGATATGTCTTTGACTTATATGTATAACCTCTTCATGGCTGATGTCGAAGTTGACATGGCTACTGGTAAAGCCACCTGCAAGAGCTTTGTCATCGTCGATGACGTCGGTGTTATCGGTAACCCAATCTCTGTTGAAGGCCAGGCTTATGGCGGCGCTTCCCACAGCATCGGTTTTGCTCTCTCTGAGAACTACGATGATGTTAAGAAACATGCCAACCTGAAAGGCGCTGGTGTTCCTTATCCGCTCGATACTCCGGATGATCTGCGCATCTATCACTGCGTAACTCCACGTACCTGCTTGGATCATGGTTCTGCTGGTTGCTCCGAAGGTTATCAGTCTGCCGGCCATATGGCTGTCATCAACGGTATCTACCGTGCTTGCGGCGTCCGTATTTACGAACTGCCGGCAACTCCTGAAAAGATCAAAGCTGGTCTGGATATTCTCGCTGCAGGCGGCAAGATCGAGCCACCGGCTCCTTACTTCCTCGGCAATGATCTCTATGATGAACTCGAAGAGATCGAGAACAATCCTGTCTAATCTAGAGCTGCAAAGTAGATTAGCGCAAAAGCCAATCGATATAACAATAGCAATGGTACTGTTCGACAGAACAGTACCATTGCATTATCTATATACTTTTGGTAGAATATAAGATAGGAGCGTTTTAAGGTATCTTGAACTCATCGGCACAGCAGTCTGCTGCCGTGTCATTGATAAATCGTGAGGTGTAGATATGTACGAATCCTTTGATCAATTCTATCCGGATAAATGTTGTCAGGGAGACCAGCCAACCTGTGCTTGCGCTTGTCCCTTTCATCTGGAAGTCCGTGATTTTATCGGCAAGTATCGCCGTGGCAGCATTGATGCCGCAGTTAAAACTTACCGCAATGCAGTAGTTTTCCCCCGCATTGTCGCTGAACTATGCTCGCATCCTTGCATGGATCACTGTACTCGCGGTGGTATCGATGATGCTATTGACCTGTTGGAATTGGAACGGGCAGCAGTCAAATATGCCCGCAGCCTGGACCCAATCAATTTCAACGTGCCGGTTAAAGATAAAAAGATTGCTGTTATCGGCGCCGGTATTAGTGGACTGGCTTGTGCCTTTAAATTGGCAGCTAAGAAATACCAGGTGACTGTTTTTGAAAAGACTGACCGTATCGGCGGTAAACTGTGGGAGCTGATGGATTCCGAGGTCTTCTTGGCTGATATCGCTACCCAGGGTAAATATTTATCCTATGAAACAGTCTTTAACCGTGAGATTAAATCATTGGATGAATTGAAGGATTTTGATGCTGTCTATATCGCAACAGGTGAAGGCGGCAATAATTTTGGCCTTTCCGCAGATGAGAATGGCAATCCTCTCAATGGACCCAAAGGGGTGTTTATTGGCGGACGGGTGCTGGGCGCTGACACTGCCTGGGCTATTGCTCAGGGGGCAGAGGCTGCCATCAATATTGAGAAACACTTTATGACTGGGGCAATGGCTTTTACTCCAGAACGCAGCCGGACGACCCGCCTCCATGTTTTTACTGATGGTGTAGCGCCGCAACAGCGTACCGTAGGCACTGACAATGGCCATTATACCAAAGAGGAAGCGATTAATGAGGCCAAGCGCTGCCTGCGCTGTGATTGTTCTCATTGCCAAGATCACTGTGAATTTTTGCAATACTACCGCTATAATCCACGCCAGGTGGCCAATTTTACTGCTTTTGGCTTGGCAGACATGAACCTGGAGCCAAAATCCCATAACCGTATGGTTAATTCCTGCACTGACTGCGGTGTTTGTAAAGAGATGTGCCCCTTTGATATCGATAACGGTACGCAACTGTTGGCAGCAAGGCGGGAGATGTTCGAGAGCAAGAAGATACCGCCAGCTTATCATTATTATTGGATTCGCGATATGCTGCATGCTGTTGGTGACCAGGCGTATCTCTATTTCCCTGTTCCTGAAGGCCACGCCGCTAAATATCTCTTTTTCCCTGGCTGCCAATTAGGCGCTTCTGATTCGCGTTATCCGAAAGCAGCTTATGACCTTTTGCGCCAGGTGGAGCCAAATACTGCAGCGCTGCTTACCTGCTGCGGCGCGCCTGCCTATTGGGCTGGCGATGCGGCACAGCATCAGGAAATGCTCGGAAAAGTGCGCGATCAGTGGGAAGAGGCCGGTAAACCAGTGATGGTCTGTGCCTGCCAAACCTGTCTGCGTTTGTTCCGTCATTTCTTGCCAGAGATTGAAACTGTCTCTTTGTATGAGGTGCTGAGCAAATCCGAACAATTGCAGCTTCCTTCCTATGCTGATAAAGATGAATATGCAGTGGTCGACCCTTGCTCTGCTAAATTTGATGAACAGGCTCGGCCGAGCGTTTGTGCATTGCTGGATAAGATGGGTGTATCTTATCAGTTGCTATATAAGAAGATCCAAGAGATGCCCTGCTGCGGTTTTGGCGGCAATATCGTTGGCGCTAATCCCGAACTGGCTGAGATGATGCGCAAGAACAGGGTTGAGGCAGACCCACGCCCTTATATAGCTTATTGTGCTAATTGCCGCGATATTTTTGCTAGCGGCGGCAAAGCAGCGGCGCATATCATCGACCTCATGGCAGGGTTAGATGACGATGGCAGACGTGAGCCGCCGCATATCAGTGAGCGGCGGAGAAACCGGGTGAGAGCTCGTGCTCTCTTTACCAATGAGGAGGTCATTATGGAGGAGCCGAAAATTAAACTGGTGTATAATGACGAGATCGCTGCCAGGATGGACGAGAGCCTGATCTTTGAGGAGGATATCCGCCAGGTGATCGAATATTCTGAGCGTACCGGCAGCAAATTTATTGATGACGATGGAATTAGCATTGGCCATTTAGTGATCGGTCTGCCCACTATTTGGGTAGAATACCGGCAGATCGGCGACAATGAATATGAGGTGGTTAACTGCTATATGCACCGGATGACTATCGTTGAGCCAGACCGGGAAGAGGGAATACCGCAGTAAGCTGCGGATGAAAGAAGGAGCTGCTGATGGATAAACATGTAAAATGCGCTAAATGCGGCGAAGAGTTGGAGATAAAAAAGGTAGTTATCAAATATTTTGATCATGAATTCCGCAAGGACGTTCCCTGTTGTCCTAAATGCGGGCAGCCTTATATTTCTTATGATTTTGCTAAAGGAAAGGTTCGCGAAGCGGAAATGGAGCTAGAGGATAAATAAACTGAGTAGCTGCCCTTAAGGAGGGGATCGGGATGGGTTGGAAAAGGATGTTCTCCCGTAAGAAGCTGCCGCCGTTTCCTCATGATTTTTGGCTGGAGGAGATGGAGCAGGCGCGTGGCGATGCTGAGGCTTTAATCGTACCACAACAGTATGAGGGAAAACTCAAATACCTTTTCTTCCCCGGCTGCCAGTTGGGAGCCTCGGATCCTCGCTATCCGCAAGCGGTTTATCAGCTGCTCTGCCAAGTAGAGCCAGCCACAGCGATGTGGCTGAGTTGCTGCGGGGCGCCATCTTATTGGGTGGGCGAGATTGAGCAGTA
Source organism: uncultured Clostridia bacterium (assembly GCA_944393575.1). Taxonomy (GTDB): domain Bacteria; phylum Bacillota; class Dehalobacteriia; order UBA4068; family UBA4068; genus HGM13862. Next base: position 12,101 of record CALYAP010000054.1, on the reverse strand, counting down.
CCGTGCGGTGCAAAATGCGCTGCATCAGCAATGGGAACAGCTAGGAAAACCAACATTGGTATTAGCCTGCATGAGCTGCAAGAAGATCATCGATTATGTTCTTCCAGATGTTCAACCCGTGACAGTGTATGAAATTCTGGCCGCAGCGGATGATCTGTCACTGCCAATTTACGAAGGAATGCCGGAGCTGGCCCTCGCCGACCCATGCATGGCCCGTGATGAGACAGCGGTGCGTAAAGCAGTCTGTACGCTGTTGGAAAGGATGCGAGTGCCTTATCATATTCTCCATGAGGATATGCATACTCTGCCCTGTTGCGGCTTTGGCGGTAATATCGAGGGGCCTAATTTGGCGGCGGCGCAAGCGGCCGCTAAAGCTCATATTAGCTCAGAGCCGCGCCCTTATCTGGCTTATTGTGTCAACTGCCGTGATGTTTTTGCCGGCGCTGGCAAAGAATCACTACATATTCTTGATCTAGTCACCGGACTCAATGGTTTGGAGCGGCCGACGCCGCATCTAAGTCTGCGTCGCGATAACCGTCGCCTAGCCAAAGCATTGGCGCTTGGTAAGGAGAAAGAGGAATGTCTCGGCATCAAGCTAGTGATGGACGATGAAGTAGCACAGATGATGGATGACAGTCTGATCTCAGCCGATCATGTGCGGCGGCTGATCGCCCGTGCCGAACAAAGCGGGATGAAATTCATCGATGAAGCTGGTATCAACATCGCTCATCTACCATTGTGCGGAGTAACGATTTGGGCTGAATACCGGCCTTTGGGTGAGCGCACCTATCAATTGTTAAGCGTCTATTTTCACCGTATGGAACGAGTGGAAGGACCTCCTGCTGATGGCGAGAGGGTTAGCGGTGAGTAGTTGTGGATCTGGATGGCCAGGGTAAAGAGAAGGAGCCAGCTATGGAGAGAAAAATCATTTGCGCCCTTTGTGGAAAAAGCCTGGAAATGACGGAGACCTTTTTTGATTATTATGGGCATCATTTGCATAAAGACTTGCCTTGTTGCCCCAGCTGTGGCCAGGTCTATGTATCCAAAGAACTGGCCGAGGGGAAGATGCGTAATACTGAAGCGGAGTTAGAGGATAAATAAGTTATCAGAGGATAGATTGATGAAGGAAACAAAAGATATCATCATTGGTCATACCCGCAGCATTTGCCCGGTCTGTGGTAGACAGCTGCCAGCACAGAGAGTGCGGCATGGCGAGGATATTTTTTTGGAAAAGAGTTGCCCGGAGCATGGTGATTTTTCTACAGTGATCTGGAGGGGCAGGCTGAGTATCAGCTCCTGGATGTGTGGTAATGAGCCGCTGGGAGATGATTATAATCCGAATTGCCCCTATGATTGCGGTCTATGCCAACACCATCTCACCGATACCTGCTGTGTGCTCTATGAAGTGACCCGGCGCTGCAATCTGCATTGTAGTTTTTGCTTTGCTGAAGGTGGTGCAGGCGACGATATCCCCTTAGCCAAAATCAAAGAGGATATCCTTGCCTTGACCCGTCCAGGCAAGACTTTTTTGCAACTATCTGGCGGAGAGCCTACTGTCCGCGATGATCTGCCGGAGATTGTTGCCTATGCCAAGAACGTGGGGTGTAAATATCTCCAGCTCAATAGCAATGGTATTCGTTTGGCTGAAGATGAGGCTTATGTAGCTGCCCTGGCTGAAGCAGGGTTGTCTTTTGTCTTCATGCAGTTCGATGGGACTAGGGATGATATCTACCGTAAATTGAGGGGTAAACCGCTCTTGGAGCTTAAAAAACAGGCGATTGCTAACTGCGCCAAGTATCGCATCGGCGTGACCTTGGTACCAACTTTGGTACCAAGGGTCAATACGGATGATATTGGCAATATCGTCCGTTTTGGCATCAGCCAAGTGCCGGCAGTAAGGGGCGTCCACTTTCAGCCGATATCATACTTTGGTCGCTATCCTGCTCCTCCGGCCAATGAGGACCGCTATACGCTGGCAGAGCTGGTGGCAGATCTAGGAAGACAGACCAATGGGTTGGTCAATATCACTAATATTGCTCCGTCGCATTGCGATCACCCGCTTTGTGGCTTTCATAGCAGTTTTATCGCTATGGAGGACGGCCGCTTTATCGCGCTGACCAAACCGGATAGCGAAGGCTGCTGCTGCGGGGTGACTACTGCGGAGCAGAACCGTGAATATATCGGCCGCCGTTGGACACGCAGCCAGGAAGAGGAAGTTACGGCAGCGCCAGCAGCCCAATATGTGGCAGGTGAGCCGGATGATCTGGATGATTTTTTGCGGCAAGCCAAAACGCGCTCTTTTACCGTGACGGCAATGGCTTTCCAGGATGCTTATAACCTGGATATTGAGCGTATCCGCCGTTGCAGTCTCCATGTTTATGAAGATGGCAAATTTATGCCCTTCTGCGCTCGTTATTTGACTTTGGGGGGGACTGAGTAATGAGTTGCTTGCGCCCCGGAGGTCTGGAATTGACTCGCCATGCCCTATCTTTTGTGCCGGTAGAGCCAGAAAGCCGGTTGGTGGATATTGGTTGTGGCAATGGAGAAAGCCTGGCGATGATCAGAGAGGAATATGGCTGTCAGGTGGCTGCTATTGAGCCTGATACAAAACGGCGGGCACAGGCTTTGGCTAATAATCCCGGGGTGGAGATCGCTTTGGCGAGTGCAGAAGATTTGCCTTTTGAGGCAGCTACTTTTGATATTGCTTTGGCAGAGTGCAGCGTTTCGCTGTTCATGCAGCCAGCGGTAGCCTTAAATGAGATTCACCGGGTGCTGATGCCGGGTGGCAAACTGATTATCACCGATACCTATGCCCGTAATGCTGTTGGTATCTGCGGGGAAGGAATGATCAGACAGCTATATAGTGTGAATCAGTTTCGCTCCATGCTGACAGCAGCCAGCTTTAACCTGATGCATGCTGAGGACTGCGGCGAGATTCTCAAGACGATGCTGGGACAGATGATTCTTGATTATGGTAAAGATGAAGCCTACCGGAGATTAGGACTTGATCGTTGCGCATTACGGCAGGCCGGAGCTGGATATTTGCTTTTAGTAGCGGAGGCAAGATAATGACAGCGACAGCGCTTTTTGACCAATGGATCGGCCGGCATTGCCAAATCGACGGCCCCATAACCCAGCAGGCGGTAGATGCTTATCAGTTGGAAGCGCTACGCCGCCAGGCCTCTTATGTGGTAGAACATAGCCGCTTTTACCGCCAGCTCTATGCTGGATATGATCTGGACGACCCCTTATCGTTGCCGCTGATTTCTTCGGAGGATATCGTGGCAGCCGGAACCAGTGTTGTCTGCTTATCGCAAAGCCGGATCAAACGTATTGTCACGATGATGACCTCCGGCAGCACCGCTGCACCCAAGCGGATCTATTTTTCAGAGGCAGATTTGGAGCTGACGATTGACTTCTTTGCCAATGGCATGCTTTTTATGACTGCTCCCGGAGAACGGGTGATGATCTGCATGGATGGGCAGACTCCCGACGGGCTGGGCGATCTGTTGGCTCGCGGGTTGCGGCGGGATCATATTGAGCCGTTGGTTTATGGGTACCTTCGCGATATTAAAGATGCCGCTGTCTATGCTGCTGAGCATCAGCCGCACTGTTTGGTGGGGGTGCCGCAGCAGGTATTAGCCTTAGCTGAGTTTTATCCGCAGCTGCGGCCGCGAACCGTGCTGCTATCTGCTGATAATGTCCCTGATGAGCTGAGACAGAGGATCGAGCAACTATGGCAAACAGAAGTCTTTTCTCATTGGGGAATGCGTGAAACAGGTCTCGGGGGAGCGGTGGAATGCCCAGAGCATGATGGACACCATATCCGCCATGCTGATTTATTCTTGGAAATAATTGACCCTCAAAGCGGCCAGCGTTTGCCGGACGGCCAATGGGGGGAGATAGTTATCTCCACTTTGACCAGAGAGGCTATGCCTCTATTGCGGTATCGTACCGGAGATATCTCCCGTTTGATAGTTGCGCCGTGCCGCTGCGGCAGTCCGCTGAAGCGCTTGGATGCCGTAGAGGGACATAAAATATAGGAGGATTAGTTGATGATGAAGATATCTGTTGCTACTACGGGGAATCAGGCGGATTCTTTTATCCCCAGCAAATTTTCTACTGCTAAATATTTATTTATTGTTGATGTGGAGGGATTTGAGGTCACTCATATTTATGAAGCTGAGCCGCTGAACCGCGACTTGGCCTTTGCTCAACGGACGATAGAAGAAAACTGTGAAGCTATTGTCTGTGGTGAGATCCGTAAGGAACCCTTCGAGCTTTTGGCTGGGGAAGGTATCAGCCGCTATAATGGTGCCGGTAAGACGGCGACAGAGGCAGTCAAGCTTTTTATCAACGATCAACTGCCGATGATTACCGATGATATCGGTGGTAGCGGCTGTCCTGGCAGTACTTCTGGGGGAGAGTGTCATGAGCACTAAGATCACCGGAGCTGTGATCGTCGCTGCCGGCATGAGTTCACGTATGCATTCGTTCAAACCGATGCTGCCGCTGGCCGGGGCTACTGTTATCCGAACCCTGATTGGCACGCTGCAGAAAGCATCGATAGCGCCGATCATCGTTGTTACCGGCAGAAATGGACGCGAGCTGACTGAGCATATCCTCGATATGGGTGTGGAAACGGTGATGAATGAAGACTATTCTCACACCGATATGTTTTACTCTGCTTGTTTGGGTCTGCGGGCTATCCAAGGAAGGGCAGATCGGGTCTTTTTTCTCCCCGGAGATGTGCCGCTATTTTCACATTATAGCGTCACCGCGATGAATGAATATATGGACCAGTACCCGTGTGAGATTCTTATCCCCGCCTATAATGGACGGCAGGGGCACCCGGTGCTTTTTACCAATGAGCTGATCGGTGAGCTCATAGCCTATCAAGGGGAAGGCGGACTGAAGGGCGCTATTGATAGCTCTGGAGCGCGGAAGGTGATTATCGCTCTGCCCGACCAGGGGTTGGTAATGGATGCAGACAATCCAGAGGATTATCGCCGTCTTGAGCAATATTCTGAGAGTACTGCCCAGCTGCCGCCGCTGTCCTGTCGGGCTAAGGTCTCCTTATGTCGTACTGAAAGCTTCTTTGATGAGCAGCTGGCTAAAATTTTGGAGCTGACGGAAAAGTATGGATCTTTGGCACGTGCCTGCAAACAGGCTGGCGTTTCTTATAGCCATGGTTGGCAGAGCATTAGACGGGCTGAGGAGCAGTTAGGTTTTATTCTTTTACAGAGCAGCCGCGGTGGCGAAGGTGGAGGTGGCTCGCATTTGACGAACCGGGGCGCTAAATTTCTTGATGCTTACCGCAAATTTCGCCGCAGTGTGGAACGCTACAGCGTTAAACAGCTAGAAAAGCATTTTAGCGATTATTAAACAGATTATCATCGATCAGCTCAAGAATGATTAAATATTTGAATATTGGGTATCCGGATAAATTTAGTATCCGGGTAAATTGATAACTATATGAAGAATGATAAAATAAAAACAGCCTCTCAGTATAGGAGAGGCTATTTTATTTTAACGGGTGATTGGCAAAATATTATCGATAATGAAATAAACGGTTAGCAAAAGTTGATTTTATCAAAAGGATAAAAATCATTGCCGTACTATGTCTGGGCTGCTATTAACGTTTTAGCGGCTAGTGACGGTAAAGGTCATCGTTCCAGTGGTGCCACCCAATAAGCTACCCAGGGTAGAGGTGTATTTTTCAATGATCGGGCCGGTAGTAGAGCAGGCTACGCTATTAGTCGGCTCCATCATTAGTGAGAATACCGGGTGGTTGGCAGTTTCGCTGATGTTAAAGCAGGTTTGCCAGCGGTTTTCCCAGGAGGCGGAGGGGATAACAACATCATTGATCGCGTATTCTGCCAACATTTGCTGGAAAACAGCGATGGCATCGCTCTCGGTAGAAGATGTCCCGCCATTGCTGTTATAGATATCTTCGTTGATATCTATGTTGTATCTTACTGAATCAGCATGAGTATAGCGGGTCAGATCCAAACAGGAGTCAAAGGTCTCTGCACTGGGATTATATTCCAATACCTGCAAGGAATTGGTATGCCAGGAAATATCATCAGTTACCGGATACTGGATATTGCTATAAGCATGGTCGCTATAATCATAGATGCTGAGCTCAACGATTTTATCATCATAAAAGGCAAAGATGCGGTTTTTGGGTGTGCCGCTGACACTGCCGCCATTACCATTGCCGCTGCCTTTGGCAGTAACCTCGCCCTGGGAATCGAACAGGTAGAGATGTTTATATAGTATGAGCGGACGGACATTATCCTCACCAGTGATGCCGCTATAGTCCCTATTGGTGGCGGTACTTGGCTCTAAAGTGATGGTCAGCAGGTCTTCTACGCCATTGCCGTCATAATCAGCAATATTATAGGCGATCAATAACCCTTGCATATCTTCTACATTATATAAATTGTATTCAGTGAGCCAGGAGATAGAGTTCGGTTGATAAGTCTGTGTATAATAGGTCAAAGTCGTTGTTGACGATTGATCTTGGTATTGAGGCAGGATTTCCGCATAGAAATAATCAACAGCAAAGCCGCTGTGGTCACCGATCAGTGCTCCGATATCAGTATCCTGTTGTTCTGGTTCAGAAGCAGTATCCATGCGGTACAGTGTGCCGTCACTGGCATTGCTCATACCGGCTGCCTCGAATTCAGCGGAATAATCGGCATAGAGGGTATCAGCCTCGGCATCATAGGTATAGACCACAGTATATTGGTAGTCTTCGCTGAGAACATAATCGTTTGTTTCTGCTGAATAGAAGCTATTAGCGTTAAAGGTAGCCTGAAGGGTATCAACGCCGGTAATCCGGTAAGTACCGCTATCCTGATTGCGGTAGCCTGTTTGCAGCACAGTTCCGTCATCGCGGAATTCTGTAGTATAACCGGAAGCATAGTTGATAGATTGGTCAGTGGATAGGGCTGCTTCATTGTACCACATGCCCAGAATTTGCTCGCGGAGTTTACTCATGAGCATAATATCATTGGCACTGGCCATGCCACAATTGGTATACAGGGATAATTGGGCTGCGCCGCCGTTATCTCTTACCACTATCATAAAAGAAGATACATTATGTGGGTTTTTCGTATCAGTAATAGTAATCTCGTATTCACCAGCAGCAGGGAAGGATAGCCCCGAAGAAGCAACCTCTGCGGCAGTAAGCTCTTGGCTGTTGGAGGTGGTGGTATTGAGAATGGAGATGGTGTAATCTTGATATGGTTCAGCATCGACTCCGAATACGGTGAGCGCTACTTGTCTGGCAACTGCATAACGGGGAAGATCATCTGCGGGGATCCCTACCTGGAACATGGCATTTTCTACGCAGAGACGTTGGCTATTGCTTAGCTCACCCTCCTGACACATCAGATAAGCCGTATGCTGTAGCAGAGAGCGGAATTCGCTGAAATCACAGTCTGAAGGAAGAATGAATAAAGTGCGGTAGAAGAGCTGGGCCAACTGGTGGGTGCTCAAAGGCTCATAATAACTGCCGCCATCAATGCCGCGCGCCATCAAATAGGCTGCATGGGAGATAACCGTATTATTAGTATGAACGCCGCCATTATCATTGGCATCAGCGGCAGTATCGGCCCAGAAACGGCCCTCGTAAGTAGCGGGGTCTTTTTTATTATTAGGGTTGGCCAAGTCGCGGTTGGTGCTATGGAGCCAGTCGCAAGTGCCATTCAACCGCTCGTTGATGGTCAGCTGCTGATAATTATCATCATCATAGTAATCCTCGATGATCTCGCCAAAAATATCCGAATAGGCTTCCATCAAAGCCCCTGATTCTCCCGTGTAGAGCATGCCGCTGATTGAGGTTTCCACCGAGTGGGTGTATTCATGCGCTACAGTATCGATGCTCATTGGATTATCTGTGCCAAAACGGAGCAGGGTGGCGATACTCAGACGCATGGAAGTGGAAAAAGCATTGGTGGTATCGCCATTCAAATAGTCATTATAAACGACGAGAGTTTCACTATTGATGCCATTGAAGCCGGTGCGTCCTAATACCTGCTGATAAAAATCATAGCTATTAGCCACGCGGCTCATCGCCGTAACGGCCTTTTTATCGCGCCACTCCTGGGAAGAATTGGTCACAGCATAGACATCGGTGAAGATATTTTTAGTAGTCAGATAGAAGGCAGGATAGGCATGCTCGCCGATGATATTACCGGAGGAATCGATCACTGACCAATCGCCATAATTATTTTCTCCTTGGAAGGAAACAGGGTTATCTTGTTGATCGACCCAGACTTGTTTGTTTTCATTATAATGATAGCGGTTATTTTGACTATCTGCGATGATATATTCATAGACAATGGTGCCGCCATTGGCATTATAGACAAAAATATTTCTCCGCTCGTCCTGCAACAAATATTCATCGCCATCTATGGTGGTGTTGAAGGTTTGGTAGACTCCATCGAGATCAACACCCTGGCCAAGAGCTGTTGCAGCATAAGTGCGGTCATAGGCGGCCAGAATATCGCCATCCTCGGCAGAGACAAAGCAGTATTCGGCATTGGTGCCGGTATTGACAGAGAGCCTCCAGGCCAGCTCTGCCTGGTGCCCTTCCAGCGAATAGATGGATAATCCCTCGCTGGTAATCTCGGCGGACATCTGATAGGCGCTATCGGCGATGGCAATAGCTTCCTGGGCAGTGATATCCGGAGCAGTATCCAGACCGGTAATGGGCAGATAATTGCCAGAGAGGGAGAGGCCATTGCCAGCTGCATCAGTACAGACGACCATGCTCCGGCCATAGACGGGGATGCCTTCGTATTGCTGATTGAAGCGGTAATAAGTATTGTCAAAGGCGGTATCTTCCTGGCAGCTGCCAAACTCTGCCGTGGCATTGGTGATGCCGACGAGATCGGCTACATCGCCGATGGCCTCCAGAGCTGACTGGCGGTCGGTGATAGTCCGCTCGGTGAAGGCGCCGGAAAGCAAGGTGAGATCCTGCTCTCTATCGTCTGCACCGGAGAACCAGCCCAACTGCCAGGCGAGGATGACGAGCAATACCACCAGCAGGCAGACTGCTGCGATAATCAGTGGCTTTTTGCCCGCTCTCTTGGCTCCGCACCGGGGGCAAACTTGAGCCTTGGGGGGCAGGGGGGCTTGGCATTTAGAACATTTCATAGTCATTCTCCCTTTTGGTACATACGATATCGGACAGGGCTTGGGCAGCGGCATCTGTCATAGCAGTCATGGCTAAGGCGAGGCTGAATGCTGCCGCAGCAAAACACTACTAAAATTATACTGAATGGAGAAGGGATTTGCAAGGGTGCGGGAAGGGGGAGAGGAGTTTTCTCGACAGAAAAGGGGAGGTAATAGGGTAGCTGCTAGGTATGGTAATAGAATAAAAAAACAAGCAGGCAGCCGAAGCTGCCCGCTTGCTATCAAGTAATCAGCGAAGTTTGAAGTTAGTTAATGATTAACCGCAAGATTAGTGTTGAACATGGGCATTGTCATCAGCGTTGAAAACAAGGATGTAGAGAACGCTGGCATCATTGCCCTGGTTATTATCGGTAACAACCAATGCATGTTTGTTACCATCTTCGGCATATGCATTCAGGTCAGAAACCTTCAGCTCTTTAGCGGTGTCACCGGTGAAGTCATAGCCGGCAATGTAGTCGCCATCTTCTGCATCATTGATGTAGAAGTAGTTAGAATCATCGGCTTCCTGACCATTGAGATTATCTAAGGTAAGGGTACCGTTAGCGCCAAAGCTGGCAATGTCACCACAGACATACTGATAATCATAGACATCAGCAAAGCCTTCATGTTCTGCGATCCAAGCATCGATACCATATTCGGCGTTTGGCTTACCATCGATGTTGTAGCAGCCTTCAAAGAGGAACATATCGAAGGTATTGCCGAGAGTACCATCAACGATTATACCATCGTTCATTTCGTAAGCAATCAAGCCAATAGAATTTTCAAAGCCAGCGCCAACGAGTTTATTGTAGGCATCTTTTTCGATCTTGACCAGCTGATCGCCGATTTCTAAGATGTAGCTATTGCCGGAAACGCTCTTATAATGCTCGCCCTGATAGAGGCCAAAGCCATAAGATACGGCAGCTTCTTTATCGATATCGCAGACATACATTACGGAGATGGTGCCGTTGTTTACATCATAGAGGCAGATGTCGCGGGCAGAGAAATCACCGTATTCTTTCTGGAATGCATCTACAGTATAGGCCTTAGCGCTATCGAAAGCATAGAGGAAGTGCTTATCCTGAGGAACCCAGCTGGCAGATTCAGATTCAACAACAAAGATGACTGCATCTTTAGCAAAGCGGAAAGTCTGGTTAACATCAGCGCCAGGATCAGCAACATCAATGGTCAAATCGAGTCTGTCATCATAATTTTTGGACCAAACAGCTTCAGTAGCACCACCATGAATGCCAGCGTCAGACATGTCAGCAAAAGTGTCGCCGCCTCTGCCATTCTGCCATTCATGGCCTAGGATATCACCATTATTTGCAGTCTTGAAGCCAGTGCATACACCATCGCCATCAACAACAAATTCAATTAAGGAACCTTCTTCAATAAGTTCTCCAAGGTCGTTAAGAAGTTCATCTTCGAATTCGATATAAGTGAGCTTATCCTGGTCTGCAAGCATAACATTCATGCCCTTGATCAGTTTGTAATCATTAAAGTCTTCGTCAACACGGTAATTGCCATCAGCTAATTCATAGCTATCGAGAACACCAATGTTGTAATGAGCTACATCATCGCTGAAGTATGCGAAGGTATTGAAAGCATAAGCTGGAACAAAGGATACTTTATCGCCCCAGGCAATTTCATCAGCAGAAGCCAGGGTGTAAGCTTCAAAGGTAGCACCGCTATCAGCGCTGAAGAAGCTGAAATCTTCTACTTTGTCATAATCAACATCGTCGATTTCAACATAAGTGCTGGCAAGTTTATCGAGAGTGCCAGTTGCTGGGCGGAAAGCGAGAGCTAATGTTTCTTTACTATCGAGTGTTGCAGTATAAATAACATCGCCCTCTTCAAGGTCGTTAGCTTCGATAAAGCCTTCGCCTACTAGGTAGAAAGCAATATCATCATCAAGATCCAGATCTTTAAGCGGACTGGTAGGAGCATCGTCTTTGAAATAGACCCCATATTTATCAACATCGTTTACGATGCCAAATTTAGCGATAGTGCCTGTCTCAAACTGGGAGAAATTTTTGGCTGCATAGGCATTGCCATCAGCATCATACCAGATTTCACCATAGTCGCCTTCAGCGATCTCGTCAGTGCTGCTGAAGATAACGCCATCGCAATCTTTGGCCTGAGCAGCGGTAGCATCAGCAGTGCGGACGATATCAGAGGTCAGGTCAACATAGATAATCTCACCTTTGGAGTTGATGGTCAAATCAGCGATCTGCAGGCCGAGATCGGTAACATCCTGACCTTTAGAAATGCCGTACAGAGCAGCAAATTCACGGGTCTCTTCATTGGTAACGGGGCTCTTATCGTTGTAATCACCGTAGTAAGCTTCGAGTTCCCAATCAGCGAAATCTTCAAAGCCCCAAGCTTTGGCTTCAGAGAATCCAGCCATAGCATCGTCAAAGAGAACATTGGCGATGACATCAGCATTGAAGGTCTGGTTCAACAAAGTGGTGCCATAGTTGCCTCTTTCATTGGTGGCATCTTGGACGTACATATAGTTGTCTTTGTCAATCACAGGAACCTTTATGCCATTGATTTCTACAGTGCCACCCAAAATCTGGCCAAGACCAGTGGTGTCATCAACATAGCGGACAGTCCAGAGGTCAAGAGCTTCGTTTACGAGAGAAGCAACTTCGCCACGGGTAGCGGCTTTAGGACCAATGTAGTCAACATATTCGGTGATACCAACGTTGACTGCTTTGGTGTTGTAGTCAGAAGGCCAAGCGCCAGGCAGTCTGTCGTCATAACCTACTGCACGCAGCAGTACGGTGGTGACTTCCTGCATGGTAACATTAGCTTTCGGGTCAAATACGCCATTGCCACGGCCGATCATGATGCCGTTAGCATTAGCTGCATTGATGTAACCTTCGCTCCAACGGCCTTCTTCAACATCG
>CALYAP010000053.1 GCA_944393575.1 uncultured Clostridia bacterium | reverse complement strand
TGCAGACGAACAGAAATGAAGCGATACCAAGCACAACCAACAATAAAGAAGCCAATCCAGCACCTGATATAGAATTAAAAAAGAAAATTATTGATAGCAGGATAAAGGCACAATAAAGCAAAATGCCCTTCCATAATAAGTTTATATTATTGAAAATTTCTTTTAGTTGTCTGCCTAACCAAGATAAAAATTTGGCGATAGGCTTTGCCAGCCACATATAAATAATTGAATTCCGCCACCACTTACCAATTTTGAAACGAGTGGAACAAGTCATCAAAAAGGCCAAAACCAAGATACCTAATAGAGCCACAAGAACAGCTGATAATGGCAGAATAGTAGGATTATATTCACTTAAAGATAAAACACTAAAAACTACATTTATACATAGGACAAAGAGGAGGATATCAATAAGCAAATACAGATCTAACGGCACCTTATCTAAAAAATTTAAAGTAATATCTTCGCTGTCTTTACGTTTACCAGCAGCACATAACAAGAAAACAATAGTTGCGACTACCACTGCTAAGCAAATAATCAGCAAAGGGACTAAAGCATCCTCATACCGAACAACTGCTTGATATAAGGAGTCCTGGATGGTACCATCAGCATAAATAATTCCATTAGAACCATCGTAGATAATATCCATACTAACAAGGACTAAAAATCCTATTCCCATCGCAATAGCAAAGAGAACAATAGCACATATTTTAGCTGCCACATTTGACAACAGCTCGCGCATTATTTATCTCCTCTTTCAATCAAATATCCTTTGCCCCAAACGACTTTCAAATAACGTGGTTCTGCGGGGTTAATCTCCAGCTTTTCCCGTAAATGGCGAATATGCACCGCCACTGTACCATCGGCACCGTAAGCTTCGGCCTTCCATACTTTAGCGTATATTTCGGAGGATGAAAACACCTTGCCTCTATTTTCCATCAGCAGCTTGAGAATATCATATTCAGTGGGGGTGAGATTGACTGGCTCTCCATCCAGTTTGACAGTTTTAGCATTATCATCAAGCTGGATACCGCCAACAGTTAATACAGACGGGCTAATATTAGTTCCGCCAAAGTTGAAATACCGGCGCAGCTGCGCTTTCACTCTAGCCAACAACTCTATGGGATTAAATGGCTTGGTAACATAATCGTCTGCTCCAATGTTCAAACCCAAAACCTTATCGGTATCTTCACTTTTAGCTGTGAGCAGAATGACAGGGATAGTATTATTCTCCTCCCTGATTTTAGCTACTGCACTAATACCATCCAGCAAGGGCATCATGATGTCCATAATCACCAAATGGATTTCTTCTTGGGCTAAAATAGCTAGCGCCTCTTCGCCATTGTAAGCTTCAAAGGTCTGATAGCCTTCAGCAGTTAAATAAATTTTTAAAGCGTTAACGATATCTTTCTCATCATCACAAATCAAAATATTAGCCATGTCTCACCCTCCGTGATTATTCTATCATTGACTTCTTTAAGAAAAAAGGCGGTAAAATATTAAGAAATTATTAAATATCTGTTAGATAAATGCAGAACCAGCTGTTAGCAACCACTAATTATTGCTCCATGAAGAAACAATCCCCCGTATTGGTATTAACCAACGGGGGATCGTTTTATTTATCATTACCGTTTTTCTTGCTTACCATTTTTCTTGACACTTTTAGTGTGCTTCTCTTTTAATGGAGGTGTCGTGGCAGGAGGTGCGGCCACATCAATCAACGGTCGTTTACGGATACAATAAAGAATAACAATACCCGCGACGATACAAATTAAAGAAACGACTTGAGCCGTACGCAAGCCTCCCATCATCAGGCTATCCATGCGCAAGCCTTCGATAAAGAAACGGGCAATAGAATACAAAATCAAATACCAAGAGAAGATCGTCCCCGCACGATGCTTCTTACGAATCAAAATAAATAAGAAAATAAAGATAGCCAGATCGCAAAGTGATTCGTATAAAAATGTTGGGTGGTGATAAGCGCCATCTGCATAAACCTGTAGTGGTACCCAGCTCCAAAAGGAACCTTCCTCAATGACCGGTCCAAAGGCTTCCTGGTTGGCAAAATTACCCCAACGGCCGATAGCCTGCCCCAGAATCAATGATGGCGCCAGCATATCTGCCCAGCGGAAAAAATCAAGCTTCTTGAAATAACAATATAGGATAACCACCAAAATCCCGGCGATAACCCCGCCATGGATAGCCAAACCACCCTCCCAGATAGCGAAAATCTTTTCTGGATTGAGGGCATAAAAATCCCAACGGAAAATCACATAATAAATCCTAGCACCAATGATAGCCGCAGGGATCAAAATCAACAGCATATTGAGTAGATGGTCTGGGTCTTGGTGTTCTCTCTTGACCTCACGGTAAGCTAAATAGATTCCTAAAGCCATCCCCAGGCTGATAATAATCCCGTACCAGCGCACAGACAGCGAGCCGATTTGAAAAGCAACAGCTGTAATCGATATAAATGAAGTATCCATTGTGCCTCCCCTTTATGAAAGCTTAGGTGTATTATACCATATAGTACAAAAAAGTCCATGACATGACAAATAATTTCTGCTATAATTTTTACAAACATAGAGGAGTGGGATAAATGCAGTTCAATGAGGTTACCTTAAACGATAAAGCTTTATTTAATAGCTATCTTCAAGGCAGAAAACGTAATCTGATCACCTACTGCTTTTCCAGCTTTTATCTTTGGCGGGAATGGGATCCATATAGCTGGGCCATAGTCGAAGATGCATTAGTGGTAAAAAGCAATTATAAAAACCTGGATACTATTTGCGTACCGATATCAGCAGATGATCAAGCTGTTCTGCGCGCCACAGAAGCGATGATCAAAGCTTATCAGCAAGAAAATAAAGAATTCATCATCAGCGAGGTCTCAGCTGATGATCTGCTTTTCTACGAGAAGTATTGGCCAGGAAGATTCGTAGCGGAAGATTATCTGGATGGGGCTAATTATATCTATCTGCAAAGCGATCTGGCGCATCTGCCAGGCAAAAAATTCGATGGCAAAAGGAACCAGATCAACCGCTTTAAACGCAACTATCCAGAATACAAACTATTGCCTATAACCAAAGATCTAGTTAATGACTGTAAAGAAGAGCTAAATATCTGGATGGGCCGCCATGATGCCAATGATTTCGAGCTGCAGCAAGAATATCAGGGCTCTCTTGACGCTCTTGACCATTTAGATGAGCTTGATTGCGAAGGAGCAGCTTTACTTATTGGTGATAAGGTATGCGCTTTTACGATCGGCGAACCGCTTAATGCGGATACCTATTGTATCCATATCGAAAAGGGAGATATCAATATTCCTGGTGTCTATCAGGCCATCAACTGTTTTTATGCTCGGGAATACACAGAAGGATATCAATATATCAACCGTGCGGAGGATATGGGATCAGCCGGTCTGCGTAAGGCTAAGACAAGCTATAATCCCTGCCGGCTGGAACATAAATACTATCTGAGGCTTAGCCATGATTAGTATCCGGTATGCCACAACCAATGATAAAGAGGCGGTAATGCAGCTATGGGCTGAAGCTTTCGGTGCTGACGAGCCATATTTCAGTTGGTACTTCCAAACGGTTTACCGGCCAGAGCGTACTTTATGCCTTTTTGACGGGCAGCGTTTAGTCTCCTCACTGCAATATGCGCCAAAGCGGCTTCGCCTTCACCACCAAGAACTGCCAGTAGCTTATCTGGTAGGAGTTTGCACCAGCAAAGTTCATCAGGGGCATGGTTATGCTAGAAAATTGCTCAGGCATATCCGCAAGGAGCTACAAAAGAACTACCAGTTATTAATGCTTTATACGGATATTCCTGATTTCTACCGACCCTTAGGCTTTACTCATTGCTATCAGCTCAACCGCTATCATTTTCCTGCGCAGACAGAGGCTACTCTTCCTACAGGCTGGCAGCTTGGCACATTGTCCGAGCAAAATGTTGCGGTCTATAACAATATTTATCAACAAATGACAGCTAATATGGATGGCTATATCGTTCGCAATATTATTAACTGGCGGGAATTTATCGCAGATTTTCTCTGCGACGGAGGTTCCCTCTATTTTAATAATAACGCTTATCTGCTATGGATGATCGATAATCAGCAATGCAAAATCAAAGAAATCGGCTATCGGGATCAACAGTCCTTAATAGCAGCATTAAACCTGGCCCAGCATATTGCAGCCAGAGAGGGATATGCAGAAATCTCCTGGGATGCGCCAGCCAACGTCCTGCTGCCCACATATTCGGCACTGCCTATCCCATACGTAATGGCAGTGAGTACAGCGGAGATAAACCCGCCTGACGATTTAGCCCAATACACCAAAAATCTCTTTGGAACTAGCACCAAGCTATGGGTCAATGAAATGACCTAGACAAAACAGGAATAGATAAGAATATCTCAAAGAAAAAACCTCCTTTAAAAGGAGGTTTTTTCTTTGGGTAAGACGGATAAAAAGAGCACTATATTTACTATATGAGATGAAATCATAATTACTTACTCTTCTGTGTTATCCGCAGAAGAATTATCTTGTTCGTCTTTTTCGTTATCCTGAGATTCATCGACATCAGATTCAGGCAAATCCGTTTCTACAGTAGAAATGACAGTTTCTCCGTCCTTGACCATACCCAGACGTTCTCTAGCCATTCGCTCCAGATAAGAATCATTATAAAGCAGTTCTTGCTTATCTAATTGTTCCTGATAAGCTGCTTCGGTTTCGGCAAGAACTTCTTGATAATAAGCTTTTTCTTCCTGCAAATCATGGTATTGCTTGACCTGCATACCTAGCCTGACACAAAAGAACAAGGCTAAGCCAACTACCAAGATATTCCACCACCGAAAGGATCTTTTTCTCTTAGTTGTCTGCGTTTTTTTAGCTCTCATCTTCATCCTCATCGCCGTCATAAAGCGCTAAAACATCGCCAGGGATAACAATAACCGCTTCGTATCCTTTTCCTCGGGCTCTATTATAAAGAGTAGCTACTGTACTTTCAGCTATTTTGAGCTTTTTCGCAATTTTCGACGCGGACATCCCGCTTTCCTTCAAGACAACCACTTGCTTTTCTCGAAAACTGAGATTTTGAGCATTGTGAATTTCTATCTTCATTGGCATGTCCTTGCGTAGAATCTACTTACTGAATCGTGAGTTTATCCACATTATATCAACAACCTGTGGACAAATCAAGTACAAATTTGCTACAAATTTATAAATTATTGCTTTTTTTCTTCTTTGTGAGCTCTAAAAGATGAAAGTTTCTGCCTTATGCTGCCGCAGACATGATGACTGTGCTGATAAAAATCTAATAATAAATGTGATCCTTTATCAACCAGATGTATGTTTTTAGATTGCAGTCTCTTTGATGATGGGGATTCTTGACGATGATGACGCTTACGGTGATGGGGCAATTTATGAAATAAAGTTATCAACCGCTGACGAAAAAGGCCAAAATAAATGCTAAAACCAATAATCAACCAGATAAGAACGGAAAAACGCAGCGAACCATCAGTACAGGAAAACCAAAAAAGCAGCCATAGGCTGATAAGAATAACGCCGAAAAGCAAATCTCCTTTGATATATGCTGCTGGGCGTTGCCGTCTTTTAATCGAGCCATAACAAAGCCGTTGATAGATATCAAAAGCAACCCCACCTGCAACACCAGCCAACAAAGCAGCGGCCATCTGACTTAGTTGAGAGAGGAGTAAAATATCGTCCTGCATGCTATTTCAACAACCGCGAAAGAGCTTTTTTGCTCTTATGTTTGATTTTCTTTTCCTCCCGACTTTGGCAATAAGCAAGGGAATCTATCCTGCCGCTGATGGTTACCTTGCCTGCATCTAAATCTAAAGAAGCGATTTTAAGCTCAGAGCCTTCTATATCAAGCCCACCGAAAGAACCAGATAGTTCAATATGCTCATCTGCAAAGCTATCAACATTATTCACTCCATTAAGCATCAAAGAGGATCTTTCATCAAGAATTACCCGATGTTTGTTTTCGGCCATAGTGCCACCTCCTTTTTTATCATGATATGCAATAGTAGAAAAAAATAGGATAAAAAAACAGCGCTCAAATAGCGCTGTTTTTTATCCTATTCGATCCATACGAAATCTTATTTAATTGATTTTATACGATACAGGTAAATAGTTTATCTAATTAACAGGGCATTGCTAATGATAATTACAATTCTAAGCCCAGATCTTCAAAAGCTTCGCGGCGGGAAAGTTTGACCTTACCAGTAGCTGGATCAACAGCAATGCACTTAACATACATCATATCGCCTTCAGAGCAGACATCCTCGACTTTGTTGACCCGCTTATTGGACAGCTGACTAATATGAACCATGCCATCCTTGCCTGGGCTGCCAAAGACACCTGGGATGATCTCGACAAAGGCACCAAATTCCATAATCTTAACTACTGTACCCTTATAAATCTGACCAACTACGGGCTCAGCAACAATAGTCTCGATGATTTGCTGTGCCTTCTCACCTTTGGTGCCATCAACACTAGAGATAAAGATACGACCATCATCCTCGATATCGATCTCTGCGCCAGTGGCTTCGATGATCTTTTTGATGATTTTCCCACCGCTGCCAATAACGTCACGGATCTTATCTGGATTGATCTGCATGGTGATAATCCGTGGAGCATAGGGGCTAAGATGTTCACGAGGCTCTTTGATGCATTCCAACATTTTACCCATAATAAACATTCTGCCCTCTCTGGCCTGCGCCAAAGCACGGGTAAGGATCTCCCGATCGATACCCGGGATCTTGATATCCATCTGAATGGCAGTAACACCCTTCTCTGTGCCAGCGACTTTAAAGTCCATATCGCCTAAGAAATCTTCCATTCCCTGAATATCGGTCAGGATAGTGATATCATCGCCGTCTTTGATGAGCCCCATAGCACAACCTGCTACTGGAGCAGTGATCGGTACTCCGGCATCCATCAAAGAAAGGGTGGAAGCGCACACACTACCCATAGAGGTAGAACCATTCGATTCAATGGCTTCAGAGACTAAACGCAGAGCATAGGGGAAGGTCTCTTCATCTGGGATCACTGGTAGAAGAGCTCTTTCTGCCAAAGCACCATGACCGATCTCTCTGCGTCCTGGGCTACGCACCGGACGAGTCTCGCCCACAGAATATGGTGGGAAATTATACTGATGCATATAACGTTTAGAGGTTTCCGGAGCTATGCCATCAAGGATCTGTTCCTGGGAGATCATCCCCATAGTGAGGGCATTAAGAATCTGGGTCTGGCCCCTGGTAAAGAGCGACGAACCGTGGGTACGGGCCAAAATGCCAACCTCGCAGGTGATAGGACGGATTTCCGTAGTAGTACGGCCATCGATCCTGATCTTGTCTTTAGCGATCAGGGAACGCATTGTCTCTTTCTCAATAGTATAAAGAATCTCGCCGATTTCGGCTTCCTGTTCTGGGAACTGCTCCGCCAGCTTCTCCTGAACGGAATTATTGATTTCGGCAAACATACTTTCACGGGTATTTTTATCTATCCGCTCTGCAGAGCACTTCTTCATCGCCTCACGGAAAGCATCACCAGCTTCCGCGCGGACAGCAGCATCCAATTCCGGATCAGGCTCAGGTTTAACAAAAGGAAATTTCTCTTTAGCTAAACCCATCTCTAATGCCTCGGTACGGAAATCATTGATCATCGCAACGATCTTTTTGATCTCTTCATGGGCAAACATAATGCCTTCCAAGATAACTTCTTCAGAAATTTCATTAGCGCCAGCCTCGACCATCATTACGGCATCAGCTGTACCAGCTACGCTTAAATGCATCTCCGAAAGCTCTTCCTGCTCTACCGTAGGATTGATGATATACTCACCATCGATCAGACCGATGGTGACGCCAGCGATTGGGCCATTAAAAGGAATATTTGAGATCGTTACTGCGGCAGAAGCGCCGATCATTGCCGTCATATCCGGAGGATTATCCTGATCTACACTCATAACAGTAGTTATCACCTGTACATCATTACGAAATCCTTTAGGGAACAGTGGACGCAAGGGGCGGTCGATAATACGGGAGGAAAGAATGGCTTTTTCACTAGGCCGTCCCTCTCTTTTAATAAACCCGCCGGGTATTTTACCCACGGAATACATTTTCTCTTCATATTCTACTTGTAAGGGGAAAAAATCAATCCCCTGGCGTGGCTCAGCGCTCATCGTGGCACAGGCAAGAACCATGGTATCGCCATAAGTAGCAAACACAGCACCTCCTGCCTGCTTGGCCATACGTCCGGTCTCAAGAGTCAGAGTACGTCCTCCAACTTCGATGCTCTTTCGCAAAATATTGGACATCTTTTTACCTCCATTTTTCTCTTCTCTTTTATTCAACTTTTATTATTTCGGTATAATTATCAATTATCCTTTTATCTTGTCATTTAGCTCACTATAGAGAAGGAGTAATGATAGTTTTTTGTTCATTTTAAAAAATTTTCCATAATTAGTTATCTCTATACAGCTAATTACCATATATTGTAAGATTTTTCTTTTTCGCCCTTTAAAAAAACAGATCTTGTGGTATAATAAAGTAATAAATGAATTTGACTATTTGAACTATATCAACTGATATTGAGATAAAGGAAATAATTATGAAACAGCCCAAACCAGTAGCCGTATTTGACTCCGGCCTTGGTGGGATCAGCGTTTTACAAGAGCTGATACGGCTGATGCCCCAAGAAAATTATTTGTATTTTGGCGATTCGCTCAACGCCCCATATGGGATAAAATCTACTGATGAGGTTTTGGCCCTCACTTTAAAAAACATTGATTTTTTGCTTTCCCGACAGGCTAAAGCCATTGTATTGGCCTGCAATACTGCTACGTCAGCAGCAGTAACAGTATTAAGAGAAAAATACCATCAGATACCCATTATTGGGATGGAGCCTGCATTAAAACCAGCTATCAATAAACTGCACGGACGTATCGTTGTCATGGCAACCGAGGTGACACTGCGAGAGCAAAAATTCGCTACGCTGCTAGATCGTTACCGGGCAGAAGCAGAAATAATATCCCTGCCGGCATCGGGAATAGTCAATTTTGTTGAGCAAGGAATTACCCAAGGACCAGAATTAGAAGCCTATCTAAATGAAATCATGGCGCCATTCCACACCCCTAAAGTATCCGGAATCGTTTTGGGCTGCACCCACTTCCCTTTTGTTAAGGACAGTATTACTAAAGCCCTGGGGTATGAAGTAGAGTTTTTTGACGGAGCAGAGGGAACTGCTAAAGAGACCCAGCGTCAACTGCATAATAATGGTCTGGAAACCGATAGCACCCAGCCGGGCAATATTACCTTTTTCAACAGCAATGATAACCCCAAAATTTTAAGCTTATGTCAACAACTGCTCAATAGTAAAAAGCAACAAGTTCTTTAAGGGCAAAAGCCATGATGATGTAAATGGCTATCTTATCACGGCTATCTTTTAAATATAGGTAAAACCAAATATATTATAAAACCCGGCAACTAGTATTGTTGCCGGGTTTTATAGCGGATACTCCAAACAAGAGAGTCTTACTCCCAGCGCCTAAACAGACCTATCTGTTCCAACTATACTTATGGACGACGGCGTACCAATGGTAAAATCGCATCCAGAGCACCACCAGCTAAAATCAATAATAGCGAGGCTAAAGTAGTAGCACTGGGGGCTTCCCCCAAAAACAGCCAGACCCATACCGGATTCAAAATAGGCTCGATTAAACATAACATCACACTAGACAAGGCATCAACGCGCTGGGCTCCTTTACCGTATAAGGTATAGGCGAATCCATTTACCATCACTCCAGTGAGAACGATAAGTCCTGTGCTGCCCCAATCAGGAAGAGGCTGTCCTAAAGCAAACGGCAATGATAACACTATACATAACAAATTGCCAACCCACATCACTGTACCGGCAGGTATATCCTGAGCACGGCGAAAAAAAGTAGCATATAAGGGAAACAGTACCCCGTTGAGCAAAGGAAACAGTGATAAAAAAGATATCCCATCACCAGCCAAAGCTACCACACAGCCCAAAGTAATCAATGCCATCGGAAAAGCATTTGCCAAAGTTAGCTGTAGCTTTTTCCGCAGCACTAAAGCCAAATAGACAAACAATGGCGCAGTATACTGTCCTGCCATAGTTTGTGCTGAGCCGACTAAGCGGGTAGATAAGGCAAATACCACCATAAATAATGCATAAAACAGTGCTGCCAGCCAAATGTTAGGATCACGATATTTGCCGCGTAATGCCAGCAGGCTCGGAGCGAGAATAATACATGCCGCACTACTACGGAGTGTCAAGAGCCAGAAGAGATCGCAATTGACACCGCGGATCACCAAACCGACACTACTCCACAACAGTGCTGCTAACAATATCTGTACACTACCTAAAAATTTTTCGTTCTGCTCCATGCTACTACATGCCTCCGCCCAAAACCCAACGCAATGAATCCAGAGCCAAGTCGGCTTAATCCTGGCTATTATAATACAAGCAATCACTGTTTTCCATATATTTCTCTGTTTTTTACGTGCTTATAACATTAAAATAACCTAGCGGTTGCTTCGACGCTTTTACATATGAATATTATCTTTATATTTAGCTGGAAAATATATTAGTTTTTACAGGCAGCCACAGCAATCAGTTCATCAAAAACAAAAGCGCCCTCAATAAAGGGCGCTTAATTGTACCAATAGCAGAAAACAATTTTCTCCATATCGAAAAGAAGTAGCTACTAATCAAGCAGGTTTTTCAGCAAAATAACTTTTGTTTTGGTAACTTCATCAAAGGTAGAGAGGGCTCCTTCCCTGCCGATACCCGATTGCTTATTGCCTCCAAAAGGCATCTCAAAGCTGCGCAAAAAGCCAGATCCATTGATAACTACACTGCCGCAATCCAACTGAGAAACCACCTTGTAAGCCTTTTTAAAATCACGGCTAAAAACACATCCGCTGAGGCCATATTTAGAGGCATTGGCAATTTCAATCGCTTCTTCTATCGTATCAAAGCCAATAATCGGCACCACCGGTCCAAAGACTTCCATATCTAAAGCAATATCAGCAGTACGCGGCACATCAGCGATCACTGTTGGCTGATAAAAGGCTCCATCTCTGATACCGCCGAGCACGATTTTGCCTCCCTGGTCAACAGTCTTGCGCACCTGCATTTCAACTCTTTTGGCCGCCTCTTCAGAAATCAAGCATCCTAACTGGGTTTCCGGATCATCGATAGGTCCCAGTTTAAGCTTTTGAATTCTGGCTACAGCCTTTTGGGTAAATTCTTCTTTAATGCTATTTTGGACGATAAAACGCTTAGAGGCACAACAAATCTGACCAGTATTGAACATCCGTCCATTGATGATCTCTTCGATAGCTAAGTCCATATCAGCATCTTCGCAAACAATAAAGGGATCATTGCCACCCAGCTCTAAGGTAATATGGGTCAAATTTTTCGCAGCAGCCTCAGCAGCTTTAATACCGACCGTGGTAGAGCCGGTAAAAGTGATGGCATGGACATCTGGGTGATTAGTTAAATAGCTGCCTGCTTCAGGGCCCCAACCAGTAACTGCTTGGATAACGCCAGCCGGTACTCCGGCCTCGACCAACAGCTCTACCAGCATGCAGACTGTTAGTGGGTTCTGATGCGGCGGCTTGACGATAACGGCATTACCAGCCATCAGTGAAGGGGCAACTTTCTGGCAAAAGAGATTTCCCGGTACATTAAAGGGAATAATCGCCACGATAACGCCCAACGGTTCTCTGACAATAAGCTGCAAATGCTTATCATAGCCAGATTCCATTCCCGGAGAGATCGTTTGCCCATGCAAATGCTTACCGCGTTCAATAAACGATTTAAAAGCTACTGGAATATTACCAATCTCACGTCTGGCCTCGGTAATGGTCTTACCAGTCTCCTGAGAAAGAGTCTGGGCCAAATGTTCCTTATCCGCCTCGACTAAATTCAAGAATGTATAGAGGATCTCTGCCCTCTGATACGGAGGACAAGCAGCCCATACTTTCTGCCCTTTCAATGCGGCCTCGACTGCGGTATCAACATCTTCTTTACTGGCATTAGGTACAGTATCAAGCAGCTTATTGGTTGCCGGAGCAATGATTTTCATCACTTCACCGCTGGAAGCTTCTACCTTCTTCCCATCTATAATCATCTTCATCCCTATCACCCTCCTTAATAAAGTGACCATCTTAGCTAAATAGCTTTATCAACCATAGTGTTCTTGACCACAAATAAAAATATTGCTATTATTCGCACTGTTTTTACGAATATATTACTCTATAAAGATTTCTACAAACAGGAATATTTTTCCTAGCAACAGCTTTTGTATTATTGCCGCTATTCTTCAAATACACTGCAGCCAGCAACATAGCCACTGCTCCATGCTGCCTGCAAATTATAGCCGCCAGTATAGCCATCGATATCGATCACCTCACCGGAGAAATATAATCCGGAAATTAAATTAGAGGCCATACTTTTGGGATTAATTTCCTTGACCTGCACTCCTCCGGAAGTCACAATAGCTTCACTGATCGGGCGAGGGCCTTTAATGGTCAAGGGCAAAGATTTAAGCATATAGACCATCTCCCGCCGTTCTTCTTTGGTCAACTGATTAACTGGTTTATGAGGGTCGATGCCGACCAACCGGACAAAAACAGGGATCAAAGATGCGGGTAAAAGCTCGTCCAGACTATTAATAAAATGTTTGCGGGAAAACTTCTGATTATTACGCAGCAATCTTTCATCCAACTTCTCTTCGCTTAGGGCCGGTTTGAGGTCAATCAAGGCCGTCAATCCCCTCCCCATCTCAGCAGCAGCGGTAACCACTTTAGATAGGCTAAGTACGATTGGCCCGGAAAGGCCAAAATGAGTAAAAAGCATCTCACCAAAGGCCTTATCCAACACCTTATCCTGATCCCGGATAGTCATCTCCACATTTTTGAGCGCTAAGCCGCTTACTTCACTGGGCCAGCTCTCCACTGTTTCCAGTGGTACTAATGATGGCTTAGGCGGGATGATCGTGTGTCCAGCCTGAGCAGCCAAAGCATAACCATCACCAGTGGAACCGGTAGCTGGATAGGTGACTCCGCCGGTAGCGATAATCACGGCATCAGCCGGATACAAACGACCAGGAGAATCATAGACCCCTATGATTTGTTTATTTTGTAGCGCCAGTTCTTTAGCCCGCAGATTGTATTCAATCTTCACACCAGCCTCATGAAGAGCCTGCATAAGGACTTCAACGACTTCATGGGCATTATCAGAGAGTGGAAAAACCCGTCTGCCCCGCTCAACTTTAAGCTGTAATCCATGCTGCTCAAAAAAATCCCAAGTGTCCTCTGCAGAAAAACGAGTAAATGCACTATAGAGAAAAGAACCATTGCCTGGCATATTTTTGACTAAATCCTTCGTATCCGCCATATTAGTAATATTGCAGCGTCCTTTGCCGGTAATGGCTAGTTTTCTACCCAAACTTTTATTGCGTTCCCATAAGGCAACCTCTGCTCCGCCGTTAGCCGCAGTTAATGCAGCCATAATGCCTGCAGGCCCACCACCAATGACAATAATCTTCTTCAATACTCAATACCCCGCCTTGCTGAAATCCCCTTTTGATAGGGGTGTTTAATCTCTTTCATCTCTGTCACCAGATCAGCTCTGGCGATAATAACTGCAGTAGCAGAACGGCCGGTTAGTATCAGTTCTTGGTCTGGCCGTTTTTGATCGAGCAATGATAAAACTTCTTCTTCGCTAACCAAGTCAAAATAGATAGCATTATTGATCTCATCAAGAATAAGGATATCAATATTCGGGTCGTTCATCATTTGCACAGCTTTTTGCATAGCAGCTGACGCCGCTTTTAAACTCTCTTGATCGGGCTGTTCGCCCTTACGTAAAAAGCCTTTAATGCCAAAAGAATAGAGGTGGATATAGGGTATTTGGGCAATAGCCTCAGTCTCACCATAGCCCTCTCCCGGCTTCATAAATTGAACGATAGCGGTATGCATGCCCCAGCCGGAGGCCCTTAACGCCAAGCCAAAAGCTGCCGTGCTTTTTCCTTTCCCATCGCCGGTATAGACCTCGATCAACCCTTGTCTTTCCATATCAACACCTCTTTTGTTGCGCAATCACAGCTGTTTTAAACGGGCGACTTCTTCAGCAGTCAAGTCCCGCCATTGACCTGGCTGCAACCCCTCCAATCTGAGAAAAGCTACTGCTGTACGACGCAAACGCTGTACCGGATGTCCGATAGCATCCATCATCCGCCGCACTTGGCGATTACGCCCTTCATGGATCTGTAATTCTATTACCGCATTCCCCTGACGAACCGACTGAATACGGGCTTTAGCCGGAGCTGTCATGCCGTCAGCCAACATTATACCCTCCCGTAAACGTTGTAGATCATGGCTAGCGGGAATACCTGTCACCTGTGCCAGATAAGTCTTCTCTACCTGATGAGACGGGTGGAGCAATTGATTAGTCATTTCACCGTCATTCGTCAACAATAGTAGTCCAGAGGTATCATAATCCAACCGTCCTACCGGATAAACTCGCTCATTTATCCCTTCTAAGAGGTCAAGCACTGTCCGCCGGCGACGATCATCATGAACAGAACAGATATAGCCAACAGGCTTAAATAGCAGCAGATAGCGTAGCTGTGGACGCGTCTCAATTCTCTTGCCATCGACAAAAATCTGATCCTGAGCAGGGTCAACCTTTACCCCCATAGCATCAACAACGCTGCCATTGACCATTACCCGCCCCTCGGCAATCATCCGCTCTGCAGCACGGCGGGAAGCGACCCCATATTCAGATAAATATTTCTGCAGACGTACTTTTTCTCTATCCATAAAGCTATTATACACGAATAATGAGGCAGGAGAAAGGTTTCCTGTGCAGAAATTTAAATAGTAATTATTTCGTGATTTTTCGACAGGGGGTAAAGATGAGTATTAGAAGCAGGCGACGCTCTTCCAGTAAATACCGGATCATTCCTATAATTATCAGCAGCTTAATAATCTTCGTTATATTATGCGCTTTAGTTATTCTCATCTGGAGCATTATCGTCTTTGCCAATAAGACTGAGGTCAGCGAAACTAGCGCCATACCAGCTATCGTCTGGATCATTGCGCTCTTTATCTCCTCTGGCCTAATGACCTTCCTCACTAAAGGAGGTACGGTTATCCCCGCTCTCTTCCTCTCTGGTATCACGGTGATTCTCAGCGCACTGCTGGCCAGCGATGGAGCAGTCAGTGCAGGGGGATTTATTCTCAAACTGCTGGTATCTATCCTGGCGGCTGGTTTAGGGTTTACTGTAGTCAAATTATTATTAATGTTTTCCGGAAGACTAAAACGCCCACCTAAAAAGAAACAACAACAGATTGCGCCACAGCTTTTCAATGATTTCAACGATGAAGATGATCCAGGATTTATCGAATATAAAGGTTAAAGGATAAGCCAATACAAATCTTTTATCTGCATGGGTAAAAAGATCTATAATTAGATGATTCTTCCTGCTATAAGGATTAATATGAAAAATTTTATGATGATTTTTGATTGACTTTTGTCTTTTCTAATGCTAAAATATAAATGTTGTGTTGCAGAAACTGCGTAAGTCCAAACAAGGACTTACGCAGTTTTTTAGTGCGGCAAGCTATGCTTTTATTTCTGCTTTTTATTAGGAGGTAACTTTGTGGTAGAGCAGCAAACACCGAAAAAATCATTGACTGTAAGTATTCTTTCCCTATCGTTTTTGACAGTGATGGCAGGAGCTGCCGTAGCGCCGGCCCTGGGTGTAATCCAGGAACATTTTGCCGATAGCAGCCAGATGTTGGTGCAGATGATCATCAGCATACCGGCGATCTTTATAGTTCTGACTAACTTGATTTTTCCACGACTATGTAAACATCTCGGTGCTAAAACATTAGTATTGATCGGATTACTCCTTTACACGGTGGGCGGCTGCGCTGCCGGCATTTTCGATCAAATCTGGCTTGTTCTGCTCATGCGGGCTTTGGTTGGCATTGGCGTAGGCATTATCATGCCTCTGTCCACCGGGTTATTAGCTTACTATTATCAGCCAGATAGACAGGCCAGGCTTATGGGTTATTCATCAGCCATGAACCAATTAGGAGGAGTAATCGCTACCTTATTGGCAGGCATTCTGGCCAATCTTAGCTGGCGCGCTAGTTTTTTAGTTTATCTAATGGGGCTTATCAGCATTGTTTTATGCCTCATTTTCCTGCCCAATGATTTAATTACTGTTAAGCAAGAAACAGAAAAACGACCCAAAACTCTCGACATCTGGCGTAATAATTATGCATATATTATCGCTATGTTTTTATTGATGTCCACCTTTTTTGTCTACCCAGCTAATTTTGCCCTGGAAACAGTAACCGATGATATCATTCCCCAACAATATATTGCCATAATCATGGCGATGATGGATTTTATTGCCTTTATTGGCGGCCTGCTATTTGTCCGCTGCAAAAATTTATTAGGCAGCAGGATCAAATTTTTGGCGCCTCTCCTGTTCTTTGTTGGCTATCTGTTATTACTCTTCCCAGGAGGCTGGATCGGCACTCTGATAGGCTCAGCGCTCATCGGCTTTGCCAATGGTGCAGGTATCCCGTTTATTATTTCTGAGGCATCACTGAAAGCAGGCAGAGCCGCCGCAATTACAGTAATGCCGCTAATCTCAGCAGCACTCTATCTGGCTCAATTCCTCTCGCCTATCCTATTAGGAGCAGTTACCGCCGTCTGCGGCGATAGTATCGCTCATTTACCTTATTATTTTGCCTTAGTGTTAGCTGCTATTTTTTGCCTGTGGTCAATACGCATTCCTAATCAAGAAAAATAAGCGACTTTTAGCAAAAGGACTGCCTTGACCAAGGCAGTCCTTTTTAATAACTATAATGACCCAACATTCTTATGACTGATATTTATCTAGTCTTTTTAATGGTGTCTGCAACATTACGGGCAAACTGGCGAATAGTGGCTACGCCTTCTTCATCCTGGAGAGCATCTCCTTTATTGCGTCCATAGACGATATTCCAATAATTAGAACCACAAACCGTCATGCCGCAAATGAAAGAAAACATCAATAACTCCTGGATAGTAGCAGTATGGCCACCCCGCCGGCCAACTACTACTGGACCGCCAACCATTCCTTTTAAGAAGCCATCATGCCGGGCGGAATACATGCCTAAGCGTTGAACGAAATTCATTATATCCCCGCGGGCAGTACCAAAATATACTGGGGCTCCGATAATTAGGCCATCTGCATGGGCGATTTTGTCAAAAATTTCATTTGCGCCATCATCCAAAATACATCTTCCCTGATTAGCGCAGCAATTAGGGCAAGCAATACAACCCTTAATCTCTTTGCCAGCCAAGCTAATCACTTCGGCGTCACAGCCAGCCTGCTTGATCTCCTCGGCAGCAATATGTAGCAGATCCATCGTATTACCATCCTTACGCGGACTACCGCTAATGATAATGACTTTGTGCATAATTAGCCTCCTTAATGTGCTTAAAATATTATTTAGTAAATAGGCTTGCTTAATCAGGCAAGGTAAGAATAAGCGGCGGCTGGTCTTCCCTTACCATAACAGTATGCTCATACTGCACTACTTGATGACGGTGCGGAGTTTTCAGCGTCCAGCCATCGTCCATATCCACCACATAATTATCACCGATCGAGACAAAAGGCTCTATAGCTAATACTAAACCAGGCTCCATGATCCTCTTTTCTCTTTTCTCGTAGTAATTGTAAACGGTTTCCGGGTCATCATGCAGCGTATGGCCGACGCCATGTCCGCACAGATTGCGAATCGTTTTATAACCGTGACGCTTAGCGCATTTCTCTGCTGCTCGGCCGATACCGTTAAGGGGATATCCCGCCACTGCTGCTGCGATGGCTTCATTTAGCGCTTCCTTGCCTACAGCCATTAATTTTTCATAGATATGTTTGATCGGTGGGACAGCGAAGCTGCCGCTATTATCGCCAAAAAAGCCGTCTTTGACAGCTGATACATCGATATTGACAATATCGCCTTCCTTGATAACAGTATCATCAGGGATACCGTGGGCTACAACATCATTAACACTGATACAATTATGCCCCGGAAAATTATAACAAGCGATCGGCGCTGATTTTGCGCCATAGGAGGCTAAAATTTCTGCTCCATACAAGTCAAGTTCTTTAGTTGTCATGCCAGGGGTCAGCGCTTCCGCCATTTTTTTCAAGGTGATAGCGCAAATTTTACCAATCTCCTGCATGGCAGAAAGTTCTTCCGCCGTTTTGATTATCATAGTTCCTCCTGTTTCACCTCTACTCATTAGGGACAAATTTCTCCGGATCAGCGACTCGCAGCTCTAAAATCAAACCACAGTTACTGCATACTTTTGCCAATACTTTACTGGAAGAAAAGAATTTACCTTTGACAGTCAGGTCTGCATAACCAGACAATACTCCTTCACCAATATAGCGACTGCCGCATTCCGGGCATTTATCTTGGGATACCATTTTATTCCTCCTTAATTATAGCACAATCAACCCTTATTTGTCTGCCGCTTAGACTCATTTTTTGGCAAGCGCCCGGCTTTTTTGAGCGCTTCCCGCAGCAAAAACTCAATATGCCCATTGACACTGCGCAATTCATCATTAGCCCACATCTCGATAGCTTGATAAATATCGGCATTAATCCGGAGCGGGAAGCTTTTTTTGCCAGCCATTGTTAATACATGCTCCCGACATTGATGACCGGCTGAGAAGAGCGGTCTGTTATGATGGAGACCAGGATATTATTGATCATATTGACCTTACGTTCTTCATCCAGCTCCAGGTCACCGTCTTGCTCTAGCTTAGCCAATGCCATCTGGGCCATACCGACTGCACCGTCAACAATAATCTGCCGGGCAGCTAAAATAGCGGTGGCTTGCTGCCGCTGCAGCATCGCAGAAGCGATTTCTGTAGCATAAGCCAAATGAGTCAAGCGTGCTTCCATTATTTCCACTCCAGCGATTTTCAACCGTTCTTGCAGTTCAGACAGCAGTTCCTGGCTGACCTCATCCGAATTGGAGCGGAGCGAAAAATGACCATCATCAAAATCATCATAAGGGTACTGGGCCGCAACATGACGCAGGGAAGTCTCTGACTGGATCTCGACGAACTGCTCATAATTATTAACATCCAATATTGCCTTAGCCGAATCCACCACCCGGAAAACGATTACGGCAGCTATTTCGATTGGATTACCATTAGTATCATTGACTTTTAGCTTTTCGGAATTAAAATTGCGTACACGGAGTGAGACTTTTTTTGCTGAAGAAAAGGGTGTGACCATCCAGATGCCGCTTTCGCGAATCACGCCGGTATATTTACCAAAGAAGGTGATCACCGCTGAATTATTAGGATGGACAATGACCAATCCACAAAGGATAATAAAACTAACCACTAAAGCAAAGAAGAAGAAAAACAATTTCAGCCCTTGCCCCGTTTGGAAAAAATTCACTAAAGACAAAATAGCGATTACCAGTAAAACTAAGGATAGTAAAAGTGCGATAAAGCCGTTAATTTTCTTAGCCGGCCTCTCTACGATAGCGTCAACATTCTGAGAAACATTTTCATTCATAGCAATACCTCCTTTTATATCAAAATGATATCATATTGATATGTAAAATACAAGGGAAATTTAGGTTAATTTGCGGTACAAAAAAGGCAGGTTTTTCCTACTAGGGAAAGGAATACTAGCATCATTATCCTAATTAAAAGTAGGGACAAGCATGACATTGAAAAAAAAGCTCAGCATCATAGCCGGAGCAATAATTACCGTAGCTTTAGTTTGCGTAATTATTTTTCATGACACTGGTGCTACGAATGTTGTCGCAATCTCTCCCGCAGAAAAAAAAGCCGAGCTGCAAGAGCAGCTGGCTGATGAATTACAAAAGTATTATATGGGAATTGGCAATTACCAGGAATGCCAAAAATTAATCGAAGAAATCCAACAGTATCAATAATACTGTTTAAACTGAATAGTACTGCTTAAACTGAATCGATAGACACAGGTATTGGCAGGCAATGTAAAACCGCCATCAGATCCTTTTTGGCATTACGTGCTACACGCAAAACCAATTTGCCTAAGCCTGCATCTACTGTTGTGACCAAAGCTAAATTATCGTAACCTTCGATAAGTTTATTGAATAAATCAATATCCGAAGGCTCTACTTTTACCATAATGCATTCGCCCTCGTTATTCATAGCTATTTCTCCTTTATTTTATTCATCAGTTTTGGGTAGCCCTTTTCTTTCACTAATGTTGCTACGGCAGAAAGGAGTGCTCATCCGGTCATTGTTGTCCAGGCAATGGCCGAATCTTCATCCGGGTAAGCGATAAGCAAAAGTCCTTGCTATCTGCTCGAGCACCCTTCTGCCGATAATATTTTTCGCTGCCAAGGCAGCAAATCCTTTTCTCATCTCATTATTATCAGCTAAGGTTCTGATTATTATCACAAAGTTAAATTTATGATAATCCCCATGTAACAATGGCTATCATTAAAGCAAAGTCTCTTTCATTTTATTCATTTCCAGCTTTTTCATGCCCTCAAAAAATGCCAAAGGAAATAAAATATAATCAATCCATATAAAAAGGCAAAAGCCACCTGAATGGTGGTTTCTCTTACTAAAGGCTGTTCACTAGCACACGTCTTACTTATTCAAAAAATCTGCCCATTCTCTTGAATATTCTGCAAAATGTTCACTCCAGTAAAACACCTTATCGATATACTCTTGTTTTCTGCGTTCCACCGTATCTATGCAGTGATGAATACCCAATCTGTATATTATCGATGTCAGGTCATATATTGGATAGCCCAACGCATGGCTGGCAGTATGAACAACTGCACAAGCCTGCCCGATAGCATGGCAGATAGCAATATCTTCTTTACTGGAAATTTCCGTTGCAAAAGCATGGCAATCCAAAATCTTCCTTTGCGCTAACCGCATTTTGATTTTGCCGGCAGCCCAATCTTTTGAAGCAGCCAATGCCTCTCTCGGACGCATCTCTTCGGGATATTTCTCTGTCAGTTGTACAATTGACTCCGCAGCTAAATCATGTGCCCATAAAATCATGGTTTTGCGATTCTGCTTTTGAAACAGTATAATCAAATCCTGAAGGTACTCCGAGTCTTTTGTAAAAAGTATTTGATTTTTATTTTTAATCCTTATTTTCACCTCATCCAGCCAGAGCATCGTGTATGGCCCCTCTTTCCGTAATAATATGCTACCAAACTGTAGGATTTATCAACCCTAGCACATACCGCAGCCGATTTCATCAAAATAATAATGTCTTTGAATGATTGTCTTTCCCTTTTTCTGAAAACGTAAAGACCTCTCTTGTCTTATTAGACAAGAGAGGTCTTTTCTGGTGCGGTAGATGGGACTTGAACCCATACGCCTTGCGACATACGCCCCTCAAACGTACCTGTCTGCCAATTCCAGCACTACCGCTCGATCCAGCGAACTTGATTTTATCATATTTTGCTGGGTCATGCAAGTACTTTTTCACTTTTATAAAAGCTTTTTTCCCTGCTGTTTTTAATCAGACAATTCGGCATAAAGTCTGGTGTATGTCTGATAATTACGCAATACGCTTTTCACATGGCGCTCCGTTTCCGGATATGGAATATCAGATACATTGCTCAAAGAACCATCCCAAGTGCCGTCATTCAGCCACTCACTAACCGATCCCATGCCGGCATTATAAGCGGCGATAACAATAGCAGGGTCAGTATATCCTTGCTCATCTTGATAATTTTCAAACAGCACTGATAAATAATAAATTCCTAATTGCAGATTTTCTCTCGGATTTTCCAAAGCAGCAGTAGCCTCCATAGCAAATTCGCCACGATCAATCAACCACTGTGCTGTATCTGGCATCAATTGCATCAAACCATAAGCTCCTGCTGCTGATACAGCATCAGCGTCAAAGCCGCTTTCTGCTTTGATCAGCGCGAACACCAACCATTTATCCACTCCATATTGATCACAATATTCACTGATAATGCTCTCATACTCTGTGGGGTAGAAAAAGGCTAGAATCTTATCTTTATTTTTAATTCCTATACCTACCAAAAGAGCAATTATCAATATAATTATTATTAGGCTAAAGCAGCCACAACCTTTTCTTCTTGTCATGCTCTCTCCTTGAGCAGTTTATTATATTGATACGCGAGCTGTTCGCGAAATTGGTCCAAATTACCGTCATTAACGATCACTATATCAGCCAACTTCGCTATCTGGGCAGGAGCCATCTGGCGGTTAAGCCTCGCCAAGATATCATCATCTGCCAAAGAATCACGTTGGCGAATTCGGGTCAAAAGTTCATTTTGCGGGGCTGAGATCAACCAAATTTTATCCATCAAAGGGGCCATCTCACTCTCGAAAAGAACCGCAGCTTCAATCACTGCTGCAGGATAGCCTTGTTGGTCCAGATCAGCTATCTGGCGACGAATCTCATCCCGGATCAATGGATGCGTTATTGAATTGAGCAATGCAGTACGTTGGCCGCTAGCATCACTAAAAATATATTTACCCAGAGCGCGCCGGTCAAACTCACCGTCACGGTCAAGAAAACTATCGCCAAAAGCCGCCAATAGCGGACGATAGGCCCTGCCGCCTTTGGCAATAATCTGATGGCCAATGACATCTGCATCGATCACCGCCGCACCTAGTTGAGCTAAATAAGCAGCAGCTGTACTCTTGCCGCTGCCCATATTTCCTGTTAACCCAATAGTAATCATATGTATCCCTACTTCTGACAATTCGGGCAAAAATGAGTACCCCGCCCGCCTACCTTAATTTTCATAATCGTAGTACCGCAACGGTTGCATGGCATGCCAGTACGTTTATAGACCTGCAAGAATGGCATATTATTGCCCTTATGCCCTTCTCCGTCAAGATAATCGGAGAATGTAGTGCCATTATTAGCGATAGATGAAAGCAGGATCGGCGGAATAGCCTCTGCGATCTTTTGCCACTCTTCGTTCGTAATGGTATCGGTCTTACGGGTTGGATCGACTCCAGCAGCGAACAACACTTCATCCGCATAAATATTTCCCAAACCAGCAAGCACTGATTGATCCAGTATACCCTGCTTAATCGTGACTTTACGCGAGGATAATTTTTCCTTGAGATATTCCGGGCCAAAGCGGTCATCAAAAGGCTCTATCCCCAAACGGCTGATACCGGTAAAATCATCTTCTTCATCAGCCCGTTTGAGCCACAGGCAACCAAAGCGGCGGGCATCGGCAAAGCGGAGTTCCCTATCATTATCCAGTTCAAAAATAACATGAGTATGCGGCAACAAAGGATACTCGCGCGGCGTGCATAACATCCGTCCGGTCATCCGCAAATGAGCGATCAAGGTATCCTGGCTTTGCAGATTGATCAGTAAAAATTTTCCCCGTCTACCAGTATCTACTATTTTCTGACCGACAATATGTGCAGAAAAATCTTCTGGTGAAGGATGCTTGATCAGCTGAGGACGCTCAATACGGCAAGCTGTTATTGATGCACCGCTAATCAATGGGGCTAAAGTCCTTTTAACCGTTTCTATCTCTGGTAATTCAGGCATTATCTCACCTTCTCCATATCATACCAATTTTTGCCTGCCTTTATATCAACAGTTAGTGGCACTGCTAATGGCAAAGCATGTTCCATTTTATCTTTAATCAAATAAATTAGCTCTTTTTGTTCTTTGGAAATAACATTAAAAATTAATTCGTCATGAACCTGCAGAATCATCTTAGAATGCCAGGAATTCAGTTTAAGTTCATTGGCGATTTCGATCATAGCTATTTTGATGATATCCGCAGCACTGCCCTGGATTGGCGTATTAATAGCCATTCTTTCAGCTAAAGAACGCAGATTATAATTGCGGTTGAGCAGATCCGGCAGATAACGCCGCCGGCCGCACAAAGTGCTTACATATCCCTTGGTACGTGCCTCAAGGATGGTTTGCCGCTGATAATCCGCAACTCCTGGATAACGCTGAAAATACCGGGCGATATAATCTGCAGCCTCAGCACGGGAGATACCCAAATCACGCGAAAGGCCATAGTCAGAAATTCCATAAACAATACCAAAATTAACCGCCTTGGCCTGCCGCCGCTGAAAAGGAGTGATATCCTCTGGCGCTATCCCCAGAACCTCTGAAGCAGTACGGCTATGAATATCCTCACCTTTACGGAAAGCCTCGATCAGTTTAGCATCGCCAGAGATGTGCGCCAAAACCCGTAGTTCAATCTGATTATAATCAGCAGAGATCAGCATATCCTCAGGACGGTCCGCGACAAAAACCTCACGAATACGGCGGCCAAGCTCATGGCGAACCGGGATATTCTGCAAATTAGGCTCCACTGAAGAGAGCCTCCCAGTAGCAGTTACAGTCTGCATATAGGTGGTATGGATCTTTCCTGTTTGGGAATTGATCAATGGTCTAAGCCCATCAGTATAGGTGGATCTTAGCTTGGATACCAAACGGTAATCAAGAATTCTCGCTGCGATCTGCCATTGCCCAGCTAATGTTTCCAAGACCTCAGCATCGGTTGAATAGCCAGTCTTGGTCTTTTTGATCGGCGGGATACCTAACTCATCAAAGAGTACTGTGCCCAACTGTTTAGGAGAATTAAGATTAAATTCATGTCCGGCAATAGCATAAATGTCTGCTTGGCAGTCGTCAATAGCCTTAGCGAGAGCCTGCGACATATCAGCTAATTTATCCCCTTCAACGCGTACTCCTTCCTTTTCCATATCAGCCAAGACTGCGGCCAAGGGCAGCTCCATATCCAAATAGAGCTTCATCATTTCTTGGTCTGATAACCGCTTCCGCAGCTCTTCAGCTAGTGCAGGAATAAGCTGGGAATAATCTCCAGCAGAAGCCTGAGCGGGAATACTAAAGCCGTATTGCGGCGCAATAGTTCCAATCTCATAGCTGCCAGCAGCGGGATCAAGCAGATAGGCTGCGAGAATAATATCATCGGTAATTCCAGCGATATCGATATCATGGGCCAAGAGTAACAAACGGAGCTCCTTACTATGAGCGACTTGCTTGGTGATATGCTTATCCTCCAACACACCGCGCAAAGCTTCAAGGCATTCTGGAGCTACTAAAACGCCGGGTTCTCCCGGGATAGCGATACCAATTTCCGTAAACTTGCCGCTGATTACCGGATGCAACCACTGTGCATAAAGGGCAAATGAGCCGCTTTTCTGTATTTTGGCCACTAGTTCCAAAACATCGATCAACCCTACAGTTGGCGCTGAACTATTATCAGCATTTTCAGCCAGCCGAGCAGAAGCAGAACCAGCATCAGTATCCCAGGGTAGTTCTTCATCCTCTAGGGGAGATAGGGGCTGCTCCTGACTAAAAGGCTTGTCACCTTTGCCCATCTTAGTCCCCCGTTCAGATAAGCCACGCAATAGCTGATTCATTCCTAAGCGGCGATAAATTTCTGCTAAAGGAGTATTATCAGCATGGGGATCATAGCTATATTCCTCCCAATTGATCGGTAAATCCATATTGCAACAAATAGTTGCCAGTTCTCGGGAGCGGTAAGCAGAATCTCTATTCTCAGCCAGCTTCTCGACAATCTTTCCTTTAAGCTCGTCCAGATGAGAATAGAGGTTATCGATAGTACCGTATTGACTGATCAATTTGATAGCTGTTTTCTCCCCTACGCCAGGCACTCCGGGAATATTATCAGAGCTATCCCCCATCAGCCCCTTGATCTCGATCAGTTGAGATGGTAGGACGCCATAACGCTGTTGAATAGCGGCAATATCATAACGCTCGATATCGCTGATGCCTTTTTTAGTCATGAAAACAACGGTATTTTCATCTATCAACTGAAAAACATCACGATCTCCGGAGAAAATCTCTACTGTAAAACCTGACTCTGTGCCGCGGCGGGAAAAGGTGCCCAAAATATCATCTGCCTCATATCCTTCTATTTCCTGCCAATGGATATGGGCAGCATCAAGCACTTCTTTGATCAGCTCGAATTGGCCTTTGAGCTCTACCGGTGTCTCAGAACGGTTGCCTTTATAATCAGGGTCGATCTGATTGCGGAAGGTAACCCTGCTTTTGTCAAAAGCCACCATAATATAATCTGGCTTCTGCTGCTCAACCAGACGGTTGAACATCATCATAAAACCATGTACTGCATTGGTAAAAATGCCGTCCTTATTGCTGAGCAAAGGCAAAGCATAAAATGCTCGGTGTAACAAGCTGCTACCATCGATCAGTAAAAGTTTTTTCATCTATCAATATCCTCCGTTTATTATTATACCATTTATCAGCCAATAAAAAAACCGCCTTTTCATCAACTCCAGCAGACTACTAATAAATAGTCCTACTATAAAAAGCAGCCGTAGAATAAACTACGGCTGCAGCAGGCTTTATTGATAGATTTATTTGCTAAAAGCTAGTCTCTTTTACCAGGCATCATGATCCCCAGGCAAATCGTATCGATACCGGTAAAAATAATGCTCAGGCCAACCAGCCAACCAACAGTTACTATGGTAACCAGCGGATGAATGCAGGCATAAACACCTAAAATTGTTGTCAGGATACCGATGATCAAAGCCCAAAGCCAAATATGTCCACGTTTCTCCAGCGGTAAATCCTTACGCAGCTGTTTCATCTTGAAGGCCACAACAATATTGCCTATGCCAAAAATGACTGTCCAAAAGCTAATCATATATGCGAGAACGGTATCGGTGAAAAATAGCGCTCTGCCGGAAAAAAGGATAAACAAACCAATCGCGGTCGAGACAATACCGCCAAAAAGCGTCCAGCCGCTAGCGGTACCATATTTATGGGTTCTACTATAAGCACAAATAAGGCCAATACCGCCAATAAAAGCAGCAAAACCAATGATCCATCCTAAAACAGCAAAGGTCATCGCTGAATCGGCAACGCAGAAAACACCACCAATCACCATCAAAACACCTAATATTATTGATAAAGCTTTCATACGATACCTAACTCCTTTAATAAATAAGATCATGATAAAAGCTGTGATCAAGGATAATAGCAAAAATACGCCCCTGCCATTATGACAGCGGCGTATTAGCTATCTTGCAGTAATTATATTTTACTCTTTTTCTTATGGTGAAGCAAGACTATGGCAATAATAAATATTAGGGCTATGATACCAACCACTAAGAGAATAGTCCCATATCCCCATTCTGCTTCACTAGCTGATAGTTCCTCTGCAGCATCTGCAGCATCAGCTGTGCTATCAATATCATTAACCGCATTATCGCGTGCTTCATCAGCACTTTCACCGCTGATATCATTTGCAGCAGCGTCTTCTGATGCCATATTCTGACTACCATATGCTTGCTCATCGACGGCAGCTTCATCAGAGCCAATAGTTTTGTCAAGAATATATTCTGCGCTTTGGGGAGCTGCTGAGTTTTCCTGTGCTTCTTGATAAACACTCCCGCCGTGATTCACAATCACACCAACTGCGCCCAAACAAATCACTAGGCAGGCGGCGACTGAAGCCATCTTAAACCATGCCCTTTTACGCAAGGGAATCACTTTATCTGGCATGGTTTTCTGCTTAGATAATTGCTCTGTCACGGAAAAATGAAAATCTTCCGGTAAGTCTTCCGCTAAAGAGGACAAGGAAAAAGAAAGGGACTGCAATTCTGCCAATTTTTTCCGGCAAGATTCACATACTTCCAAATGCTCAGCAATCTGCTGTCTCATGTCAGAAGCGGTCTCATTATCGAGATATTCGCTCAAATGTTTTTCTACTTCAGCACAGTTCATCAGACCGCCTCCTTTCATCCTCATTACATTCAATAAGACTACCAAGATGCGAATATTGTTCCCGATCGGCGGTGATTTTCTGCACTAAAGCCATTCTGGCACGGGAAAGGCGCGATTTGACAGTGCCAATAGAAATATCGACAGTATCAGCTATCTCTTGATAGCTCAGACCACATATCTCACGCAATACGACAATAATGCGGTATTTGGGAGCAAGCTGAGAGATCAAAGCGATAAGATAATCCCGCCCCTCCCCACTGAGATAAACATCCTCCGGAATAGCGCTTCGATCAGCCACCTCAAAAGCAGAGCCATTGTCATCATCTTCCGCAAAATCGCTAAAAGGCAGTTCACGGCTACGATAAGCAATACGCAAATAATCCCGGCAGCAATTAACGCTAATCCGGTATACCCAGGTGGAAAAAGCAGCATCGCCACGAAAACTATCTAGATAACGATAGATCTTAAGCAATGCATCCTGGGTCATATCCGCAGCATCCTCTCTGCTGCCCAACATCCGTAAGCCGATATTGAAAATACGCTTACTATAAGCTTCCACCAAGGCAGTAAATGCAGCTTCATCACCGGACTTGGCACGTTGAATCAGCTCATTTTCTGGCGGTGGAATATTATTAGCAACCATAATCATATCCTCAAAAGTAATATATTGCGACAGATTCTGCGTATACATTATTTTATCACAGACCGTCTGGATGAACAAATAAAATGCCCCTCAACCAATAATTAACATGGTTCAGGCATTCTCCAGCAAAAGAGGTAAATTAATGAATATCAGCTATGGGGAAATCATTTCGCGGCTGCTCTTGGCTACTGCTATCGGTATTATCTTTGGTTTTGAAAGGAAGCGTAGTAATAAACCGGTAGGTATCCGCACCCATGTTCTGATAGCATTAGCATCTTGCCTGGTAGCGATCATATCCTCATATGGGCTGGCTCAGCTATCAGCAGCCTATCCGCATAATACAACCTCTGACCCCGCCCGCTTGGTTGTCGGTATATTGACCGGCATTGGCTTTATTGGCGCAGGTATCATCTGGAAAACGCCTGCCGGCGTTCAAGGCATTACCACAGCAGCAGAAATTTTTCTTCTGGCAGCACTAGGCATCTGCATTGGTCTGGGCTTCTATTTTCTTTGCGCCGTTACTACAGTCATTGCTATTATTGATATGATCGCTGATGATCTTTGGGCGAACTGGTGCAAAAAGCGTACTGCTAAAAAAGAACTAAAAACCACTGGGCCAGAGATAGTTCAGACAGAACCGATAAATAGTGACGAGACAACACCACCATTTACAGACAAGCAGGCGGACGAACAACCATAAAAGCTTTTCTCTATACAATAATACAAGAATAGTCCGAGTTTTATTGCTCGGACTATTGCTAATTATCCTATAATTGCTTATTAGACTGGCTAAACTAAGACGCCGCTATCTCTAATGCCCGCGGAAGCTCTATATTGCCAGAATAGATCGCCTTACCAATCACAGCGCCAGCTACCCCAATATCCTTTAGCCGGCGTAGCGCTTGATAGTCAGAAATACCGCCAGCTACAACGATCTCCATACCACTAGTCTCAACCATTTCCTCAATACCCTGGAAATTAGGACCCTTCATGCTGCCATAACGGCGCAGGTCAGTATAAATAATCTTGTTGATCCCCATGGCTTTGATCTCCTTAAGCACCATTGCAGCGGTCTTGCCTAAAGAAGTTTCAAAGCCTTCAATAGCCACCATACCGTCACGGGCATCGATGCCTGGTAATATTTTCTCGCCATATTTCTCAAAAGCTTTCTTAGTCAGTTCTTTATCCCGTAGCACCTGGACGCCAACCACAACACGGCTAACGCCTAAGTCGATGAGGGTATCGATATTTTCCATGCTACGGATCCCGCCGACTAATTCGATGGCTAATCCGGATAATTCCAGCATCTCCTGAATTACTCGCAGATTGCATAAATGTCCGCAAAAAGAACCATCCAAGTCGGTAATATGTACACTTTTAACTCCTAAATGTTTGAAAATAACCGCCTGTTCAAGGGGGTCATCAGAATAGATCTCAGCAGGAGATACATCAGAAAAAATACGTGCGCAAGCACCTTCACGCAAATCTATGGCAGGAATAATTTCCATTGTTATCCATCCCTTCGCTAAAGATACTAAAGCTTATTTATCATTTAGTCTTTCGATCACCAGTTTATATCCATCTTCTCCATAAAAAAGAGCATTTTTAACCCTGCTAATAGTAGCAGTAGAGGCGCCGGTAGTCTTAGAAATAAGCGTATAAGTTTCATTTTGCATTAACATTTTAGCCACCTGCAAACGCTGTGCCAGGGACTTAATTTCAGGGACCGTAGCTAAATCCTCAAAAAAACGGTAGCACTCCTCAATATTTTCTAAAGAAAGGATAGCTTGAAAAAGCTCGTCAATGCTTTCACTCTTTAATTTGCTATTTACTGACATCGTTTCGCCTCCTATCATAATCGAGTATTAACCTATTGTCATACCACTATACTAAAGATTATATACCGCAAATAAATAAAGTCAAGGGCTGTACCAACAGGAACAGCCCTTGACTTCTGCGAAACAACCGGCTAAACCTATACGGAACGCTGGTTGTATTTATTTTTTATCATCATTATTAACGGGTAAGCAAATAATACTACCACGGCTGCCATACCAATAATGCAAAAGCTTTTTTCTGTACCATATAAATACGCAATTGAACTCAATACAACAATCAATGCTGTCAAAACAACTACAGAAATTTTTCTCCCCTTCTCTTGATAAGCAAAAACTTTCTGGCTGATCCGCACTAAAATAGCAAATTCAAGCATCAAAGCAATAATGAGCCCCGCGCTTAAAGCCGTGACCCCCAAAAACTCTAATCTGGATACCCCTACGCCGAAATCCACCGATTTCAGTGCGCGTAAGATAGGATACTGGTCAAGAGTGATCAAATCGCCAAAGAGCAACAGATTGCGCAATAATTCCACTAGCAGATAGATGGCCGGAAAGATCAAGCCAATGGCCAGATAACGTCCGGGAAAACGGTTTTCGCTGTGATTATCATCAAGATAAATGCCTATACAAAAAATTAATAGCGGCGCAAGAAGAAAAATAGCCATCTCTCCTCCACCCAGCAAAACTTCATTAAACGAATGGTCCACCTTAGATAGTAGCAATGCTGGATCAGCCTTAGGTAGGACGAAAATAGTGTCAAAGATGATCGCGGCAATCACTATCGCGCAAATTATCGGGCAAGCACGCCAAAGCGCCCGTTCTCCCTTCCAGCCAGCTAGCAATAATAAACTAGCAGCCAAAAGCGAATAAATAATAAACGGAGTTTCGTTTACGGCCATATCCCGCCATAAATTAATCAGACCACTGTAATTGATCGAAATAATAAACACAATAGCTACGGCTGGCAGGAGATAAATCCAGCTACCTTCTGGCGAATTAGATGCACTTTTAAGCAGCAGGCGGTAAACAAACAATAAAATAAATGTCGCAGCCAAAGCGATCAGCAATGCCGGTAATCGGGCTATTCCCAAATGGTTAGCAGCAGCCAGATAGATCCCTAACCCGCCAAAAAGGGAGATTCCGCAACTACTTATTTTTTGCAAACTCGTGCTATCTTTAAAATTCATTGACAGCCACCATCCCGCTTAACTGGATATTATCACCTACTTGGGACAATAGCGCCATTTGGGTACCGCTTCCCTGATAATAAATATTTTGCATATATTTACCTACAGTCAAGCTATCTTCTTTATTTTCTTTACTTTCTGCGGAGAGGCGCTCAGCAACCCCTTGCGATAAATAAGTGGCCTCGCCAAAAGTAGCGGAGAGTAAATCCTCTGTATCCATATGCGATAAGGCAGTATAGATAATTGGCGATAAGCGTTGATCGCGATAGAACATTTCCATATAGTCATAGATTTGTTCTTCAGTAAAGCCAGTACCAAGGACGATCAATACCATATGCCCCCAATAAATTGTTTTATCAAGCTCTGCCGACAATTCTTCTTCTGCAGTCTGCCAGTCGGGAGCTGATACCGTAAAAACCAGGCTTTCGTCTTCGCCATCAATACTGGTCTTATGCGCCAACTCCACGCTGACCTGCAAATTCCCATCATCTTCAAGCTCTAAGGCTGTGCCTAAAACTACAGCTAAATCGCCGATCTCATCACGTTCCTGGCAGCCCATCAAACAACAGCAGCTCATTAGCAACATGGCGATCATGGCACATGATTTCAACAAAGCGGATTCCATTACTTTTCTCCTCCTTTATCATGTCTAGCCATTCTTCTATGGTTCAAGCTGAGACTACGCGGACGAAAACGCAATTTCCACAAAGGCAGCCGCATAACGCTATCTTTCAAGCCACTGAGATCAACTGGAGC
This sequence comes from uncultured Clostridia bacterium, assembly GCA_944393575.1. Taxonomy (GTDB): domain Bacteria; phylum Bacillota; class Dehalobacteriia; order UBA4068; family UBA4068; genus HGM13862. The sequence goes on along the minus strand of CALYAP010000053.1, from coordinate 30,431 downwards.
AAAAGGTGAAAAATAGGCTACGCCAAACGTCTCCAGAGAGCAAAGATAAACCAACAGAAAAATTCCCCCTACCATGATGCCAAAGAATCCGAAAAACCAGCCCAAAAAGAGAAAGATTAGCCGTAGCAAAGTCGCAGCGTCAACAAAAGCTACCGTTACAAAAGAAGCCACAACAGTAATGGCCAAAACAATCAATACCGGAGCAGAGATCAAGCCAGCTGATACAGCTGCATCACCCATCACGATAGCGCCGACAATGCTAATCGCCTGTCCGGCTGGTTTGGGCAAACGCACTCCTGCCTCGCGCAGGATCTCATAGGCCAAGCCGATTATCAACAAAGAGAATCCTACGGAAAAAGGAGTATTAGACTCGGCGGCGGCAATTGAGAGAAAAAGCCGGAAAGGAATGACCTGCTGGTGAAAGCAACATACTGCGACAAAAAGTCCTGGCAGAAAAACGCTGATAAACAGTGCAATAGAGCGGATAAGTCTAATCCATGAGGCATAAGAGAAACGGGTATAATAATCTTCCGGACTTTGCATGCCTTCAACAAAAAGCATCGGCACAGTTAAGGCTACCGGTGAACCGTCAACAATAATAGCGATCCGTCCTTCCAGTATTTTGGCCGCGGCAATATCCGGCTTTTCGGCAGTACCTATCGTCGGAAAAAGCGAGTATGGCGTGTCCTGAATAAACTGTTCTATATAACCACTATCAAGGACAGAATCAATATCAATGGACTCTAAACGCTTACGTAGTTTTTGCAGAACGTCTTTATTGACGATGCTGCTGATATATACCAGAGCAATATCTGTCCTGGTATATCTTCCCAGGCGCACGGTATCAACATGAAAATCAGGGTGATGGATCTTACGGCGTAAAAGCGTAACATTATTACGCATATTTTCAATGAACCCTTCGCGGGGTCCACGAATAACCACATCAGTCGACGGCTCATTAATCGAACGCTGCGGCCAAGTAATGGCCTCCATCATCACGGCAATGGTCGAGCCATCGAGAAACAGCGCTGTCAGCCCTTGCAAGACATTGTCAATCAAAACAGACATGTTATCCTGCACAGAAAGATTACCAGCTTTCAAAACTTTGGCAACAATATCGTCCGCAGTATATATTTTTTCCTTATTAGCTTGAAATAAGGGCTCGAAAAAATCACGGCCCATCATATCATTATTGATAAAACCATTAATATAAAAAGAGGCGGCCTGCTGGCCATTGCCTAAACGAAACTCCTTGATCACAATATCTATACTACCCTCCAACGCACTGCGGATATATTCCACGTTTTCATGTGCTGAAGGAGAAATCATCGTTCGGAAATTAATTTTAGAACCAGACATCATCTCACCTCCTGAAGGATATTCTTGCCATTTTTAGCAATATCTATACTAAAAGCGCCTCCTCTTCGAGAAGCGCTTTTAGTCTTTAGCAAATATGTTGGGCTGAAATCAGTAAACTATCTTAATTTTTGAAAAAAATTGATCATGTACCTAGATCAATAAATTAATAAAAAACGATATCAAATACCAACTAAAATTAGTTTATACACAAAGAGGCCTCTCATTACGAGAGGCCTCAAATTCAATAAAATATCTTTTTCTACCAGCTAAAATAATCGTTAATTTTCCCGTTTCTTACCCCAGAAGAACAGAGCGACGGTTCCGGGACCGGTATGACTACCAATAGTGGTTCCCACGCTGTTGATCTCAACTTTACCATCAAGCTTAGGGAAGCGGGCTTCTATCAGATCAGCGACAGCCCGTGCATCATCATAGCAGGCAGACTGCGAGATATAACATTTTCCTGAATAATCCAAGCCATCAAAAGCATTAGCTTCCATTCTATCAACAATAGCATGAATAACCTTTTTCTTGGAACGAATTTTTTCTCTAGGGATCAAGCGGCCTAAATTATCCATATTCAGCAAAGGACAAATATTGAGCATCGTACCCACGAAACCGGCTGCTTTAGAAATACGCCCGCCTTTTATATAAAAGGTCAAATCAGTAGAGAAAAACCAATGGTGCAATTCCAGCTTATGTTCTTCTATCCAAGCAGCCGCCTCATCTACAGTAAGGCCTTGGTCACGAAGATCAGCTAATTTATCCATGAGTAGGCCATAGCCAGAGGAAGCCCCCAAGGAATCGATAATATAGATCTTACGCTCCGGGAACTTTTCTGTCAGCAGATCTCTGGCAACTGTTGCTGAATTATATACGCCAGAGATGCCGGATGAGAGGCAAACATGGATAATATCCTTCCCTTCTTCAAGAAAGGGAGTAAAATAGTCGACAAACTCATCAACATTTACCTGAGAGGTTTTAGTATCTGCCCCATCGACCATCGCCTGATAGAAATCTTTAAAAGAGATAGATTTACCAAGATCATCAGGATATTGGACACCATTGAGCAAAAAATGGAAGCAAATATAATGGATATCCCGCTTTAAGAAATGCTCTTCGGTCAGGTCAGCAGTAGAACAACAACTGATGATATATTCACTCATCTTGTATTTCCTCCCTTATTATGCTTTTTAGTTTGCCTATTGACAGTTACTTATACAGTAGTTATAATAAATAAATCAACCGCAAGCAATGACAAAGTAATTAATCTGTTTATTTAATTGCACAATATCAAAAAAATGTATCAATACTATGGAAGATAAACGAATCATCAAGACTAAAAAGAATTTAAAAAATACGCTAATCAGCCTACTGGATAAAAAACCATTTGAGCAAATCACTGTCACTGAGCTATGTCAGGCAGCTGAAACCAGTAGGATTACTTTTTATACACATTATAATGATAAATATGAGTTGGCCGATGAAATATTCCAAGATATGCTGGCAATTGCTGAAGATACTTACTATCATCTTCAAGCAACCAATAATCCCAACAGTGATCCGGTAACAAGCTATTGTAATGTTTTGGATAGTATCTTAGACCTCTATTATGGCGCGGCGCCGTTTTTTATTCATGCAGTCCCTGGTGAAAGTCCATATCTGTATTTCTCTTTTTGCCGCTATTTTTCCCAAAGGGTGGAGCAGCATATCAAAAGAGAAAGCAAATCATTAGCGCCTAAATATTCACTAAAAAAGGTCACTAATTTTCTCTGCAATGGTCTATGGGGCTTTATCAGCGAATGTCATGCAGAACAGTGCCCTCTTGAAGAAGTGAAAGCAGAAACACGCATCTTACTGGCTAATATTCTCAAATCGAATATTTTGACCATTAATCTAAAATAGAGATAACCACTAAATAAGAAAGCCGCAATATGTCTGTAAAGGCGTATTGCGGCTTTCTTATTTAAAATATTATCAGAAAAATTATAATCCTGCATGCTCAAAGATAAAATCGATATTTTTCCGGAAGCAATCAAAATCAAAGATATCCATAATCTCCGAGCGAGTTAAAATAGAATTAATATTAGGGTCTTCTAAGACCAGATACTGAAAATCGATTTCCTGCTCAGAGGCAATCTTGGCATTAGTGGAAATCATCGCCCGAGCTTTATCCCTCATTACCCCTTTTCTTAGTAAAGCTAATAGCAGCCGCTGGGAAAAAATGACCCCATGACTTATTTCAATATTATAGCTCATCCGTTCAGGAAAAACCTTTAAATTCTTCATCACATCAGTAAACAAATAAATCATATAGTCCAGCAGTAAGCAGCTATCGGGAATAATAAATTTTTCTACTGGTGAATGAGTGGTATCGCGCTCGTGCCAGATAACAATATCCTCCATTGCCGGCACACAAAAGCCGCGCAACATCCGAGCCAAACCGGAAATCAATTCACAATTAAAAGGACGCAGTTTATAAGGTATAGCGGTAGAGCCAGCTTGTCCTTCGGCCATTGACTCCTCTACTTCATGAATATCAGTACGGGATAAATTGCGGATCTCTGTAGCAAACTTATCCAATGAGCTGCCAATAATAGCCAAAGTAGAGATAAACTCTGCATAACGGTCACGCTGAAGAATCTGCGTAGTAACATAAGCAGGATGCAAACCCAGACGACGGCATACAAAGGTCTCCACATGCGGATCAATGGTAGAAAAGGTACCCACCACGCCAGAAATCTTACCAACGGCCATCACATTTCTAGCGTTAGTAAGGCGGTTGATCGAACGCTCTACCTCTCTCACCCAGACAGCCATCTTTAGCCCAAAGGTTATCGGCTCCTCTTCCGTCCCGTGAGTTCGCCCCATCATCAAAGTATATTTATACTTATTAGCAATATCAGCCAACACGGAACGAAGCACACTGAGCTTACCCAAAAGCAGATCCGAGGCCTGGCAGACCTGCAAAGCCACTGTGGTATCGACCAAGTCAGCAGAAGCCATTCCCCAGTGGAGATAATTGCCAGCAGGGCCAATCCGCTCTTTCATGCAAGCAAGAAAGGCAGCTGCATTATGCTTAGTTTCGTTCTCTATTTCCTTGATACGCTGAATATCGTAGCCCGCCTTCGCTTTGATCTCTTGATAAGCTTCAACTGGGATCTGACCGATATCAGCCATCGCTTCACAGGCAGTCACCGCCACATCCGTCATCAACTGGTAACGATTGTCTTCGCTAAAAATCTTGCTCATTTCCGGTAGAGCGTACTTTTCAATCACGATAGCTCCTCCCCTCATATCTACCAAACACAACTCATCAATCAATAGGACTTCCGTACATCCTCAACCATATCAGCAGCAGAATGATAGCTGTCATATTCAGCGCCATAGCAAAGGTACTGGCCGGAAGATATATCAACCCAAGCCAACGGCACTCCGCTATTAGCCAAATAGCTAAGTTCAGCATAGGCGTCAGCAGCAAAAGCCTCTGGAGACTCATAATAATCAGCTAACTCTACTGAACCATAAAAATCATCATCATAATAAATGCTATATTCCACGCCGTTTTGATCCACAACTGACAGTGCATAGAGCTCATCGCCCCAGTCGAAATAAATATCTGTTTCTACCGCACTGCTTAAATATTGGTTATTAAAATCGTTCAACGCACTATGCGCTTCATTACGATCGCCAACTAACATAACTCCAGAAACAGCTATACAGATAGCCATTACTCCGCAAAGAATTATCCCTGCTGTCTTGGCCTCTTTAGGAATAGCTTTATTGTGATCCATGCCGCCATATTTATGCTTAAAAATGAAATAAGCAATCGGACCGGAGAGAACCCCAAGACAACCGCCAATAAAATAGATGATGCCATTAGTGAAAAGTGCTACTGCAGCAAGGATGATTGGAGCAGCGCAAAAAACAATCAGGCCTTTGGTGCCAAAAGGAACTTTAAAAGGACGTTTAAGATTTGGTTCTTTGATCCTTAAAGCGATGGCAGCAATGTAGATCAATATATAAGCGAACATCAGCAAAAAGACATCAATCACCACTAAAACATCAAAACCATAATTACACAAAATAATATTAATAATGGCCATACTGATGATAGCTTTATAGGGTGTGCCATGCTTAGGATGAATATCAGCGAAAAATTTTGGGCAGAGCTTATCTTCTGCCATCGAATAAAAGCCGCGTGAACCAGAAGCCAAATAAGTGCTGTATAATGACATATTAGAAACAATAGCAGCGATACCAAAGATAATACCAAAAGCAGGGATACCCAATGAAGAGGCAACGGTAGCAAAACTGATACCACCCTCTGTAGACCACTGGTCCCAATTGCCTACCGAGGCCAAACCAGCCATAGTCGGCAGAATATACAAGAGCATAATCGCGGGAACAGACAGAATAGTAGCTTTAGGAATAACCTGTGGATTCTTCATCTCGCCAGCCATAGTGGACATTGATTCATAGCCAGCATACATCCACATACAAATGGCAATACCAAGGCCGATAGAGCTCACCAAGGACTGTCCTTCAGGAATAAACGGTACAAAAGGATTGGTATTCCAATTGACAAATCCGAGCACCGTCATTATTAAAAAGGCCGCCATCACAAAAATGGAAAAATATGACGAAAGACGTCCCACATCAGAAATACCGCGGATATTAATATAGGTAAAAATGAGAATTAAAGCCGCTTTGATGATAAAGACCATCGTATCGCTCATCTCTATTAAAGCAGAAAGATAGCCTACCGCTAGAACGATATAAAGAGTGGAATCGATATAAATAGATAAGGTGCGCCACCAGCCGCCCTGGAATCCCCAGAACTCACCTAGACCGCGCTGAATCCATTTATAATAGCCACCTTCCTCAGGAATGGCGCTACCTAGCTCAGCGGCAACTAATCCCTGGGGAATGCTCCAAAAAAAAGGCAACACAGCCAACAACACTAAAGTCAACCCCGGGCCTGCCGCCGGAATCATATCCTCGATTCCGTAAGCACCTGCGCTGACCATGCAGAAGATCATAAAAAAGACGGTTAACGTACTAATATTATGCTTCTTCAACCCGGGAGAACCGGACGCCCCCCCGGGAGCGGACTTTATTCCTTCATTTTCCAACCTATCATTCCTCCTCTATTTCTTTAATAATGATGTATTATATCACTAAACAGGGCTATCTGACCCTGATAGCAAACTCAGGACAATCAGCTGCGCAATAGCCGCAGAGAACACAGTTTTCCAGGACAACCTGTGGATGGGCGTCCACCATCTTCAATGCCTGGCTATGGCAATTAGCGACACAATTGCCGCATCCTTTACATAAGGCATACATCAGCTGCCAACGCTTATTGTTCTTGATGCCAGCCACTTCTTCAGCGGTCACAGGCTGATCGTTGAAAAAGCGTAGATTCATCTCCAGCTCTTGGGGTTTTACCATGCCGACAGCATGAGCTGCAAAACATGACTCCCGACGGCCAAAAGCAAAAGCATCGATAATATCGGTGAGTAAATTGCCTCCACCAAGTAATTTCATGGAATATACACCTTTGCCATTCCGATAGGCATGCTGGGCAGCTGCCAACATTTCTGCCGGTCCGCCAGAAATAATACCTAGGCCATTTTTATTATAAAGGCAGAAGATAACATCCGCCTCCTCATTATCTGCCAGCATATCAACTGCCTTAGCATTATGAGTGGAAACGCCGATAGCGCGCAGGTAGCCCTTCTTTTTATAATCCTGGAGACATTCCCAAGCTCCAGCGCGTTGCTGCAAAATATCCTCCCCTACTCTAGCTGCATGTAAAAGAAAAACATCAAAATGATCCCGGCCAAGAGCCTGCAGACCTTCTTCAATAGCCTGGGACATCTTCTCATAAGTATCTGCCACTGATTTACCGGTGATAACCACATCACCGTGATAACGATCCAGCGCATAACGCAAATGCGGATATGAACCATACATCTGTGCAGTATCAAAAAAAGTTATCCCCTGCTCCATAGCTGATAAGAGCAGTTCTCCACCCTCATCTGCCGGCATATCCGCCTGAAGGGGCCCCATAGGTAAAATGCCAAAACACAACTCACTTACTTTGATCCCGGTTCTGCCCAAGATATTATATTTCATTGTTGCTCCTTTCCCCAAGCCAATGCCTGTTTCGGCAAGGTTTTGGCGCTCAAAAATAATGCGGAAAAATAAATTATTTTAGATTATATCACTATTTAAGATTAAAGCCAATAACTTGACAAAGCATACACAAAAAATTATTATTATATGTAATATATATAGAAAGGAACAGATAAATGGATAATGTTTTCGATATATTACAGGAACGTGGTTTTGTAGAGCAATCTACTAATATGGAAGAGGTACGGGAACTACTTGGCAGTGGCCCCGTCACCTTTTATATCGGTTTTGACCCTACTGCTGACAGCCTGCACGTCGGCCACTTTATCCAAATCATGGTCATGATGCATATGCAAAAGTCCGGCCATCGTCCTATCGCACTGATCGGCGGCGGCACTACATTGGTTGGTGATCCCTCCGGGCGCACTGATATGCGGAAGATGCTGACTAAAGAAGAGATTGCGGCTAATGCAGAGAAATTCAAGAAAACCTTCTCCCGCTTCCTCCGTTTTGATGATAAAGACGGTGCAATCATGGTTAACAATGCTGATTGGCTACTAGATCTGAAGTATATTGAATTTATTCGCGACTATGGGCGCTTTTTCTCCGTCAATAGAATGCTGACCGCAGAATGTTTCAAGATTCGTCTGGAAAAAGGTCTCACCTTCCTCGAATTTAACTATATGCTGATGCAGTCCTATGACTTCCTGGAATTATATCGCCGCTATGGGGCATTATTGGAGATGGGCGGTAATGACCAGTGGTCTAATATCTTAGCTGGCGCTGATCTAATTCGCCGGGTAGAAGGTGCTCAGGCACATGCCCTGACCTTCAAGCTGTTAACTACTGCTGCCGGTAAAAAGATGGGCAAAACAGAAAGCGGAGCAGTCTGGCTGGATCCAGAAAAGACCAGTCCTTATGAGTTTTATCAATATTGGCGGAATATTGATGATGCTGATGTCCGCAATTGCCTTTCCCTTTTAACTTTTATTCCGATGGACGAGGTTAGAGCCATGACCGATATGGAACATGGTGCTGATATCAATAAGGCCAAAGAAACATTAGCCTATGAAGTGACCAAGCTGGTGCATAGCGAGGAAGAAGCTAATAAGGCCCAAAGCGCTGCCAAAGCACTCTTTGGGGGTGGCGGGGATACAGCTAATATGCCTACCACCGAAATCAGCGCAGAGTCCTTAAGCAAAGGGTTAACTATTATCGACCTGCTAACCGAATGTGGGTTGATTTCCAGCAATAGCGAGGGACGGCGTTTAATTAAAGACGGCGGCATTTATCTGAATAATGAACGTATTACTGCTCATGATTATGCTATCAGTAAAAATGATTTTCATGATGGCGAAGCACTCCTGCGCAAAGGGAAAAAAGTCTATCATAAGGCTGTCCTAAAATAAATAGTTTTTGATAATCATGCACGGCATTGATAAGCTATTAAGTAAGAATAATTTGGTTCCACTCCACAGTGGGGCCAAATTATTTTGCTTTAGTTCCTGCTAAAAGAAAAATAATTTATAATAAATTCATGGAAACCACTTGACTTTTATGCAGATATATGCATAATTAATAATATTACACTGGCGGAGGTGAAGTAATATGACCTATCAAGTTTTTATCGATGGACAGTCAGGCACTACTGGTCTGCATTTACAGGAGCGTCTGGCTAATAGAAAAGATATTACTCTCCTGCATATTGCAGAAGCAGAGCGGAAGGACATCCACCGACGCCAGGAGCTGATTAATGCAGCTGATATTGTTTTTCTCTGCTTACCAGATGCCGCTGCTATCGAGGCAGTAAAGCTTTGTAATAATGAAAAAACCATCATTATTGACGCCAGCACCGCCCACAGGACTAATGACCAATGGGTCTATGGCCTCCCAGAATTATCACCTGCTTACCGGCAACAGATCGCTACCGCTAAAAGAATAGCTAATCCCGGCTGCTATGCCACAGGCGCTAACTGTATCCTCTTTCCCCTGCGCCAGGCAGGGATTTTGCCGGCAGATTATCCGGTAACTATCCATGCAGTCAGCGGGTATAGCGGTGGGGGTAAAACGATGATTCACGACTATGAGACAGAATCGCCTAATAAAGACTTAATCTATACCCGCCCCTATGCCCTAGGTCTGAAGCATAAGCATTTACCGGAGATTCAAAAGGTTAGCGGATTAGCCCAGCCACCAATCTTTAATCCTCAGGTAGGTGATTTTTATGCCGGGATGACGGTCAGCATACCGCTATATTCCCATTTGTTATATAATCATCCTGGTCAAAAAGAGGTTTTTGCGGCCTTAATGGAGCATTATAAAGGAGAAAAGTTTATTACTGTCAAAGAACCGCCTGAAAGTGGCTTTCTCTCAGCAGGTGAAAACACTGGCAGCAATTTTCTTACCATCTATGTCTGCGGTAATGACCAGCAGATAACAATTACCAGTGTGTTAGATAACCTCGGTAAAGGCGCTTCTGGCGCTGCAGTGCAGAATATGAATATTGCGCTGGGGCTCAATGAAGAACTTTCCTTAATTTAAGACTTTTTAAGCGAAATTGATAATATATATATGAAGGAGATCGTCATGGAAGCAAAACAAATTGCTGGTGGCATCTGCGCTCCTCAAGGATTTACTGCAGCTGGTATCCATGCGGGAATACGCAAAAACAAAGACCGTAAAGATCTGGCGATGATCAAAAGCAGCGTGCCTTGCATCGCAGCAGCTGTCTATACGCAGAACAAGGTTTATGGCGCACCGATCACCGTAACCAGAAACAACCTGCAGGATCATCATGCGCAGGCTATCATTTGCAATAGTGGCAACGCTAATACTTGTCTAGCCAATGGTGTAGAGATCGCCACTGAGATGTGCGATCTAGCAGCTCGCTCATTAGGGCTGCAACGTGAAGATATCATCGTCGCTTCTACCGGTGTTATTGGCATGCCCTTTGATATCCAGCCTATCGCTGATAATATCGATCAGTTAGCGGCATCTTTAAGCATTGATGGTGCACATGCAGCAGCTACAGCGATTATGACCACTGATACTGTGCCCAAAGAGATCGCTGTCGAATTCGAAATTGGCGGCTGCCAATGCCGTATCGGCGCCATCGCAAAAGGTTCTGGGATGATTCATCCCAATATGGCCACTATGCTCAGCTTTATCACCACAGATGCAGCAATCAGTCCAGCAATGCTGGAACAAAGCCTCAAAGAAGTGGTCAAGGATACCTATAATATGATCAGTGTAGACGGTGATACCTCCACCAATGATATGGTAGCTATCATGGCTAACGGATTAGCCGGCAATAAAGAAATAACAACTACTGATGCGGACTATCAAACTTTTACGGCAGCGCTACGGCAGATAGCCACGGTAATGGCTAAAAAAATTGCCAGTGATGGCGAGGGCGCTACCCGCCTGATGGAATGTATTGTTACCGGTGCGCCCGATCAACAAACCGCCCGTAATATCGCCAAATCAGTGATCACGTCTTCTCTCACCAAAGCAGCCATCTTTGGCGCAGACGCTAACTGGGGGCGGGTATTATGCGCTATTGGCTACACTGAAGGTGATTTTGCTGTTGACCGGATAGCGGTATCTTTTAGCTCGGCCAAAGGTACTATCGATGTTTGCCGCAACGGTGCAGGCATTGATTTTTCTGAGGAAAAAGCCAAGGAGATATTGCTAGAGGACGAAATTCATATCAATATCGATATGGGATTGGGCTCAAGCAGTGCTACTGCCTGGGGCTGTGATCTGACTTATGATTATGTCAAGATCAACGGTGATTACCGGACCTAAACACCAGACTAAAAGGAGTATTACCAATGAAGAAAAGATTAAATATGGCAGAACAATCGATGAAAGCCAATATCCTCACCGCTGCCCTGCCATATATCCAAAAATATGCCGGCAAGATCGTGGTCATCAAATACGGCGGTAATGCCATGACTAATGATGAGCTCAAACAAGATGTGATGAGTGATATCATTTTGCTCAATCAAGTTGGTATCAAGGTAGTTCTTGTTCATGGCGGCGGACCGGAAATCACCGGCACCATGCAGGCCATGGGAATAGAAAGCAAGTTTATCAACGGGCTACGTTATACCAGCGAGGAAGCAGTTAAAGTAGTGCAAATGGTGCTGTGCGGGAAAACCAATAAGGATCTCGTCAAACTAATCTGTAAATCCGGCGGAAGGGCGATCGGGCTTTGCGGACTGGACGGAGCTATGATCAGCACTAAGAAACTGGAAGGCCAAGATGACCTAGGCTTTGTCGGCGATATCACAGCGATTGACCCGACCCCGATTTTGGATATCATGAATGCGGGATATATCCCTGTTATCGCTGCAGTAGGCGTGGATGATAGCGGCCAAGTATATAATATCAACGCCGATACCGCTGCTGCAGCTATCGCTACCTCGCTTAAGGCAGAGAATATCATTTTGATGACTGATATCAGGGGGCTGATGCTCGATCCTGAAGATCCGTCTTCTTTTATCTCTGAGGCCAAAGTCTGCGAGCTGGAGGCAATGATCCAAGACGGTGTCGTTACCGGCGGCATGATCCCCAAAGTCCGTTGCTGCGCTTATGCTGTAGACGGAGGTGTGCAGAAGGCTTTTATGATTGACGGACGTATCCCCCATGCCATTTTGATCGAAATGTTCTCTGATGAAGGTATTGGCACGATGATCCATAAGTAAAACGCCAATATTATCACTTAATAATAAGAAAATACAATAAAACATAAATACCGCTCCTTGTGGAGCGGTATTTATGTTTTATTATGTTGCGCCTTGTTATATATAGCTGCTATTTACCAAGGATGATATTGGTCAAATCAACAGGATCAACAATCTTATTCCCCTGATAGACACGCATATTACCACTGGCGATCTCATCGATAAGAATAACTTCGCCATTATTATCGTAACCGAACTCAAATTTGATATCCCAGAGATCGAGGCCTTTGGTCTTGAGATCATCAGCAACAATTTTGGTAATTTTGAGCGTTTGTTCCTTCAGGCTGTTGAACTGCTCAATGCTCATCACACCCAGGGCAACCAAACCCTCGCTAGTAACTAGCGGGTCGCCTTTAGCATCGTCTTTAAAAGTACATTCTACATATCCGCCAGGCAAAGGCGTGCCATCAGCGATATAATCGCCATAACGGCGAATAAAGCTGCCAGTAGCCACTAAGCGGCAAATGACTTCTAAGCCCTTGCCAAACACTTTAGCTGGTACGACCTCCATCGTAGCATTATCAACATCAGCACTGATATAATGTGTCTTGATACCAGCTTTTTTCAAAATCTCAAAGAAATGGATCGAAGTTTCCAGATTGGCCTTACCGATACCTTCAATAGTTAGGCCAACGGAATTCTCTCCTGGATCAAAAACGCCGTCTTTACCAGTGCAATCGTCCTTGAATTTAAGCAAAACATTGCCATTATCGAGTTCAAAGACATCTTTGGTTTTTCCTTGATAAATTTTTTTCATGGTAGACCTCGCTTATTGAAAAATTTATTAACTTAATTATTATAAAATTTTTTGTAGTAATACGCAATATCTTTACGCTGAAAAATCAGATTTTGCTAATCTTATTCATTCATAAATGGGCAAAAACAATAATTCTATAGCATAATAAAAAATTCTATCTGTATATGTATGGGCAAACTATTCCACAAGAATAAGGCCAAAGAAATTTTTTTCTTCATTTTTATCCCGCAGAGTATGAATCTCTAATCCGTTAGCCCGCACAGTAGCGAAAACATCAATACCGCAAGCTTCCATCGCTGGAATGGCCTGTTGAGGAAAATTACAATGCGTCAAATTATATTTTATCGCTCAAATTTCATAGGAGTGTATCTCATACCATCAGATAATTGTTCAGCAGATATATCTACAAAACCAAGTTTACGATAGATAGGAACAGCATATGGAGACGAATTAACTGTGATAATTTTACTATGGCTGTTTTTCTGAAGGTATTCCCATAATTTTCTACCAATACCTTGGTTATGATACTGGGCTTTAACAAAGAAACAGCAAATATGCTTTCGGTTTTCGTTTGTAGCAATAACCCCCTTTAACTCTTTATGGTCATAAGCCCCCCAAAACTCCAATGTTTTAATAATCTCTTTATTTCCAAGAAAATTTTTAAATGACTGTACTCCTTCCTCAGAATAATCTGGGGCCTCAAACTGTAAAAATGTTGTCCAAATTAGGTCAATGGCAAGATCAATCTGAGTACTGTCTATTCTTTTGATTTCCATTCGGAACACCTCCCGAAATTTCAATATAAATTATACATGATACAAAATCAGACTACAAGGCAGGGAGATTTTACATTATCATAAATAGGCTCTTGACTTTCTCTTTTTGACTATGTTATCATAACAAATAATTGAATGGCCGCTAAAAAGGCGATGAAGAGAAGAGTAAGCTTGGTAATTGCGCTACCAGAGAGCCCGGATGCTGGAAACGGGTGTGTCGTGCCATGCTGAAGATGGTCTTGGAGCTGCGCACCGAATGGGTGACCATAGGCTGCGACGGGAGACGCCCGTTATCGCGTTGGAGTATTGGCATACTCAATAAGGCCTATACCGCGAGGTATGGGTGAACCAAGGTGGTACCACGAAGCATTCGCTATCGTCCTTGATGAATTTTCATCATGGACGTTTTTTTATGGCAAGTCGCTAATAACCGAAAGGATTTTTTATGCTTAACTCAAACGAAACCCCGATTATCCAAATTAAAGGCCTTAATAAGACCTTTAGCTCTGATAGCAATACAGTAGTCGCTCTCAATGATATTACTATCGATATCATGCGCGGAGAGATCTTTGGCGTCATTGGCCTCTCTGGAGCGGGCAAAAGCACACTGGTGCGCTGCATCAACCTTCTGGAACGGCCTACTGCCGGACAAGTTATCGTTGATGGTCAGGAGATGACTCTGCTTTCAGAAAAACAATTGCGCCGGGCTAGACAGAACATTGGCATGATTTTTCAAGGATTTAATCTGCTGATGCAACGGACGGCTTTGGATAATATCTGCTTCCCGCTAGAATTAGCAGGGGTTCCCCGTAAAGAGGCGATCAAGCGGGCTGAAAAATTACTGGATACTGTTGGGCTGAGCGACAAAGCTAAGGCTTATCCATCTCAACTATCCGGTGGTCAAAAGCAACGCATTGCTATCGCCCGAGCTTTAGCCAATAATCCCAAAGTCTTATTATGTGATGAGGCAACCAGTGCCCTGGATCCGACTACTACCCAGTCAATCCTGGCATTGCTCAAACAGCTTAACCAACAGCTGGGCGTTACTGTAGTCATCATTACCCATGAGATGAAAGTTATCGAACAGGTTTGTTCTCGGGTAGCAATTATCGCTGAGAGCCGCATCGTAGAAATGGGGATGGTAGAAGAAGTTTTCCGCCATCCTAAAACCGCAGCTGCGAAAAAACTCATCTATCCGATGGGACAACAGGTAGAGACCTTTACCGGTAAGGGTAATTTTATTCGTCTGGTATTTAATGGCGATATCACCGCCCGACCAATAGTGGCTGATATGGTTCTGACTTGTGGGGCTCCGGTTAGTATCGCTTTTGCCGATACCAAAGAAATCGATGGCATGACCTATGGTCAGATGATCCTACAAATGCCGGAGAATCCGGTGACTTATCAACGAATGTTGAATTACCTGGACGATGAAGGTATTACTTATACAGAGGAGGGAGAGAGCTATGTTCAGTGAGCAAATGATTTTAGTTACTTTGCAAGGTCTGGGTGAAAGCTTATATATGACTCTGCTCTCTACCCTAGTCTCCTACATTATTGGTCTTCCTTTAGGATTAATTTTAGTTGTCACCGATAAAAACGGTATCCGGCCTAATGCACCAGTCAATCATATTCTGGGCGCTATCGTTAATATTCTGCGTTCGGTGCCGTTCCTCATCTTGTTGGTAGCAGTCATTCCCTTTACCCGTTTAATCACCGGAACCAGCATCGGTTCAACTGCTACCGTAGTACCGTTGGTTATCGCAGCAGCGCCTTTTGTAGCGCGTGTAGTAGAGAGTTCGATTAAGGAGGTAGACCGGGGCGTAATTGAAGCGTCCCTTTCTATGGGCGCCTCCACAATGCAGGTCGTGCGCAAAGTGCTGGTTCCGGAAGCAATGCCTTCCCTACTGACCGGCTTAGCGCTTTCTCTGACCACGATCCTCAGCTATTCCGCCATGGCCGGTTTCGTAGCTGGCGGCGGTCTCGGCGCCATTGCCATCAACTACGGATATTACCGCAAGGAAACAGATATCATGCTTTTAATGGTTATTATCCTAGTAATTATTGTCCAGGTTTTCCAAGGCATCGGCAACTGGATAGCCCGCCGTGCTGATAAGAGGATCCGTTAAAAAGATCTTTCATTTGGTTTTATTTTTGGTTTTATTTATAAATAAAATATTTTACTACAAAAGGAGAAAGACAGATGAAAAAGGCATTATTGATTTTATTGGCTTTGGCATTGGTACTCACCTTTGCCGCTGGTTGTGCTCAGGAACCAGCTGATAATCCTGATGATGAAAACACCAACGCTGATACCGAAAGAGTAACCTTGACCGTTGGCGCCAGCCCTACGCCTCATGCTGAGATCCTAGCTGCTACCAAAGATATCTTGGCAGAACAGGGTATTGACCTTGTTATTGAAGAATTCAACGATTATGTTATCCCGAACACCGCAGTAGAAGATGGCAGTCTGGACGCCAACTATTTCCAGCATCAAGCCTATTTGGATCAATTCAATGAAGAGCAAGGAACTCATCTGGTTTCTGTAGCCTCAATCCACTATGAGCCATATGCTATCTATCCTGGTAAAACTGCTACTTTAGAAGAAGTATACGACGGTGCTACTATCGCTGTACCTAACGACGGTACTAATGAAGGCCGCGCTCTGCTGTTATTACAGAATCTCGGTTGGATCACCTTAGCTGATGGCGTAGGCCATACTGCCACCGTATTGGATATTGTTGATAATCCCATGAACCTGCAGATCGAAGAGATGGAAGCCGCTCAGATTACTATCGCTCTGCCTGATGTTGATTTTGCTGTTATCAATGGCAACTATGCCCTTCAGGCTGGTCTGAACGCTAATACCGATGGTCTGGTTCAAGAAGATGATTTCTCTGATGTAGCCCAAACCTATGTAAATGTTTTGGTTGTCAAAGAAGGTAATGAAGATAATCCTGCCGTTCAGGCATTAGCTGAAGCATTACAGAGCGATACCGTCAGAACGTTCATGGAAGAGACTTATGGCGGAGCAGTAGTACCGCTTTTCTAATTTATAATATTCCTCTCTAAAACACGCTGCGATAGCAAAGGGACTTACCTTAGGTAAGTCCCTTTAATTATTTTATCTAAAATCATTCAGTTAGCATTGAGTCATTTTTATCTATTTTTAGGTTCTCGGAAAAAGAGTAAGGCAGCTAATACCAATAAGGTACAGCCTACCAGAATCTCTACTGGATACCACCATAGCTCGCCTGGAGGTATCAGCATCGCTAAAATACCGATCGCACCTGCCGGAGGCAGATACATTTTCAATGTCCGCTTAGCATAAATGATGATGGCAGTAGCAAGGATGGCTGCGATAGTTAAAGGCAATCCCCAGGTCACGCTAAAAAGCAACCGACATAAAGATCCTGCCAAAGCACAGCCAGTTATCAATAAGATGGCTTTTAGGGGATGCTTGCGCCCTGGACACTGGGGAGATGAAAATTCAGTGAAAGCCACTAGCAGTGGTGGGGCGATGCAAAACCTGCTATCCAACCCTAACGCCAAGGCAGCGATAACCGCTACTATAATTATCCTTTTAAGCAAAGACCACCATTTAGCTTGATCCGGTAACGGCAAAGGGGTAAACTCACCATGCGGATAAAGCCCCAACCGCTCCAAAAACCATTGGCCAATAACAATAATAAGCGCCATCGCAGTAGCCGCAAGTGGATATACCCAAGAGGTAGTACCTAGCAATACCGGCAATACCATTGCCGAGATCACCGGGGCAAAAGTTGTACCTGATAGCAAGAAGCCGACAGAAACAATAGCAAAAGCTATTATCACCTGAAGATAGAGTGTAAGCGGTAAATAGCGCACCAGGCAAACACCCAAAACAGCAAAGATAGCGATCATCAACACGATGCGTAGCCGGTTAGTACGCCATACTTGCTGAGGGGCGATCCATGCACCAATAGCTAGCGCCGTTATCTCCGGGAAAATAATCTCTTTCTCTCCAAGAAGCTCCGCTACCCCAACCATAGCTGCGACTAAAGCTATAGTCATTATATCTGTTACTACCCGCCGCTTGTCCATACTGCTCCTTAAAGGTGATTGATTGGCATTTGATAACGGATTTATTATAACGGCTTTTTATCAACAGCGCAATCATTAGCAGATCATCTACACTATTTATTAAAATTCTTAATAATAAAGAAATATTAACATCAAATCATTATATTTATTGACCTAATAATTTTTTATGAAAAATATATTGTTCTATACAAAGCCCCTGTTACCATTTCAGATAACAGGGGCTTTGTGTGGTGCGGGTGACAGGGGTCGAACCTGCACGCCTTGCGGCACTAGATCCTAAGTCTAGCACGTCTGCCAATTCCGCCACACCCGCATATCATATAAAGAATATCTTTGACCTTCCGATTAATTATACCTAATAAGAATGTAATTGTAAAGAGTAAATTAAGGGGATAACAGGCAATATAAAGGAAAAAAATTTCCCCTGCTATAATGATTTGCAAGAAACAATCGCATGTGATACACTTGAAAATAAGGAATTATCAGGAGTAACATATGTCTTTAAAACAACAACTATTAACTGCACTGGAGCAACACAGGGATACTTTTCTCTCCGGACAAAAATTAGCAGATGCTTTAGGGGTATCGCGTAATGCAGTCTGGAAGGCTATCTGTGCTCTGAGAGAAGAAGGGTATCAGATCAAAGCTGTTACCAACGCCGGTTATCAATTAGCCACTAACTGTGATATCCTCTCTGCTGATGGTATTCGTACCCATCTTGCTCCAACATATCAAGATATCCAAATCAAAGTATATGCCAATGTTGATTCAACCAATGATGAAGCAAAAAGGCTGCTGGCCAATGGGTTAAAAGACAAAGCGTTGATAGTAGCCAATAGCCAAACTCATGGCAAAGGCAGACAAGGGCGCTCCTTCTACTCACCGCCAGGTAGTGGCGTCTATATGAGTCTGATTCTCCAACCCAAAGCTGATCTATCTCAGGCAATAGCTACTACAACGATGGCTGCAGTAGCTGTTACCGAGGCCATCGAAGAAACAACAACTATTTCTCCGCAAATCAAATGGGTCAATGATGTCTATGTTGACGGAAAAAAGATCTGCGGCATTCTCACCGAAGCTGAGACTGATTTTGAAAGCGGCCAGGTTCAAAGCATCATTATCGGTATAGGTGTCAATATCGGTATTGACCACCTGCCTGACGAGCTGCAGAATATTGCCGGCTCCCTGCCCAGCGCTACCTTCAAACGCAATGAACTGATAGCTAGAATCACTAATCACCTTATTCCCCTAGTGATGCACCCTGAGGATAAAGCTTATCTGGATAGCTACCGCAGTCATTCGCTGGTAATCGGCCAAAGAATTACTTATTATATCAGGGGGGAGGCTTTTACTGCCAAGGCCTTGGAAATCGATGATGATGGTGGATTGATCATCAAAAAGGATGATGGCTCAATCGATATCCTCAAAAGCGGGGAAATATCGCTGCGTATCTCTGGTTGATTATTGACAAAGCAGCTAAAAGTCTTTATAATAATTTAGGCTCAATCTCCAATCATAATGCCGATGTGGCTCAATGGCAGAGCAGCGCATTCGTAATGCGCAGGTTAGCGGTTCGACTCCGCTCATCGGCTCCACTTCCTCCGGATATTCCGGAGGATTTTCTTTATGCGGTTGGTGGGGGCTTTTCCTTGAGCGGATTATGGAAAAATAGTATAATAAAGGAAAATAATGTCAAGCAAAGGAGGGCCTATGGAACCAAGACGCAGCAAAGAAAGCCAGCCGGTGTTAGCTATTTGTTATGACTTCGATAAAACGCTCTCGCCAAACGATATGCAGGCACAGGGATATATTCAAGCGGTTGGCTATGATGTAGAAAAATTCTGGCAAGACGCTACTAAGCTGGCCAATGATAATGCTATGGATAGCAACCTTGCTTATATGTACATGATGGTTAAAGAGGCCCAAGGTTATATTATCCCCAACAGGCAGGCCCTGCAACAATATGGGGCGCGTATCCAGCTCTTTCCCGGGGTCGAACAATGGTTTAGCCGTATCCGCCAATATGGTGCCCAGCAGGGTGTGATCGTTGAGCACTATATCATCTCTTCTGGTTTAAAGGAAATGATCGAGGGTACTCCAGTAGCGAATCAATTCGAAAAAATTTATGCCAGTTCATTCTATTTCAATGAGCGCGGTGTTGCCGAATGGCCTGCACAAGCAGTTAATTTCACTAATAAAACCCAATTTCTTTTCCGTATTAGCAAAGGAGTTCTCGATATCAATGACCCTGGAGTCAATGAATACTTTGCTCCAGAGGATATCAGAGTACCCTTCCGCAATATGGTATATATTGGCGACAGCAGTACTGATATCCCCTGTATGAAACTGGTCAACTCTTATGGTGGCCATTCTATAGGTGTTTATGACCCTGCTAGCGCCAACAAACAGGCCGTGTATCAAATGATTCGCGAGAACAGAATAAGATACTTTGTTCCCGCAGATTATACAGCTAAGAGTCCGATGGATACCCTGATAAAAACGATTATCAATAAAACGGCTGCCTATGAGCGGTTAGAAGAAATCTCCATCAATAATCAAAAAGAAGCTATCAATAGCTTATGAAAATAGGCAATTAAAGCACAATAATAGCTCAAGGAGGATGAGACTATGATTCAAGAGAGGCTTAAGAGCTTTAATGAGTTATTAAAAAAGCACGATATCGAAGCCATGTTTATCGTCAACAAAGCCAATATCCGCTATTTGAGCGGCTATACCGGAGACGATGCCTTTCTCTTTATATCACCACAGAGAAGAGCCTTAATAACAGACTCCCGCTATACCGAACAGGCCGGACGTGAATGCCCGGACTATGAAATCATCACTCATCACAATCCTGAAGCATCATTGATGAAAGTGGTTAAACAGCTTTGTCTGGATGTGCGGGCCAAACAACTGGCTTTTGAGCGCAATCATCTCTCCTACCTCTTTTTCGCAAAACTGCAAGAGGCCTTAGCTGGCACAGCATCTCTCCTTCCCGTAGGAGAATTAACCGAAACTTTGCGTTATCGCAAATCACCCGAAGAGATCGCACTAATGCGGCAGGCCTGTGCAGCTACCGACAAAGCGTTTGCCCAGATCTGCAAATATATCCGCCCGGGTGTCACGGAAAAAGATATTGCCCGGGAGCTGCTTTACGCCATTCTCTGCCAGGGCTGTGATAGCAGCTTCCAGATCATTGTTGCATCTGGTATCAATGGCTCGCTGCCCCATGCTATCCCTAGCGATAAAATAATCACCAGTGGCGAATTTATCACCATGGACTTTGGCTGCTGTTATGAAGGATATCATGCGGATATAACCAGAACGGTTTTTGTCGGCATCCCCACTAATGAGCAAAAAGAACGGTATGAACTGGTATTAGCCGCCAAACAACAAGCTGAATCAGCCCTTAAAAGCGGAGTGGTATGCAAAACAGTCGATGCTGCTGCCCGTGATTTTCTTACCCAACATGGTGGCTATGGCGAATACTTTTGTCATGGGCTAGGGCATGGTGTAGGGCTGGATATTCATGAAAACCCGTCTTTGAACCGTATTAGCGAGCAGGTTTTGCAAAGCAATTGTTTAGTAACAGTAGAGCCAGGCATCTATCTCCCCGGCTGGGGAGGAATCCGTATCGAGGATACAGTACTCATCACCGACAATGGTTATGAGAGCCTCTTCTCCTCTCCCCTGGAGCTACTCTGTCTCTAAACTAAAATTAAGGTGGCCATCGTAGGATATTGTTGAGGTGGTAGAGATGAAATTGCTCTTAGCAGAAGATGAGTTTGCGATGGCCGATGCAGTAGAAGATATCCTTACTTATCACAACTACATCATCGATAGTGTTGATAATGGGATTGATGCGTTGCACTACGCCCGCTCTGAGCATTATGATGGGATCATTCTCGATATTATGATGCCGGGTAAAGATGGATTGACAGTGTTAAAGGAACTGCGGCATCTGGGGATCCATACTCCGGTACTGTTGCTTACAGCCAAAAGTGATGTTGCTGACCGCATCGAAGGCTTGGACCTAGGTGCAGACGATTATTTACCAAAACCCTTCGTGATGGAAGAATTATTGGCACGCGTGCGGGCTATGCTGAGGAGGCGCGAAGAATATACCCCGGATGTACTCCGCTGCGGCAATATTTCTTTATCATTAGCTAATAAGACATTAAGCGGACCAGAGAAATCTTTGCTCCTCAGCAAACTGGAATATCAACTGATGGAGCTGTTAATGCTCAACCAGGGTCAATATTTCTCCTCAGAAAAAATCCTTGAACGGGTCTGGGGCTATGATACAGAGGCTGAGCTGGGGGTAGTATGGGTCTATATCTCTTATCTGCGAAAAAAACTATCCGAACTCAAGGCAGATGCTGAAATCAAGTCCAGACGTGGTGTTGGCTATACACTGGAGGTCAAATGATGATCAAAGCACTGCAACGCAGATTCATCTTCACTGCCATGATCTCCTTGCTTGTCCTCTTGATCATTCTCATTGCTGGTATCACTACTATTAGTTATATTATGATGGAACACTCTGCCAACGATACGCTAGAGATGTTATCATCCGTACCTGCTCAACCAGCAGTTCCCCTTGATCAAAGAGATGAGCGTCTACCTGCCTTTGGCTATCAAATCGCTCCTGATGGACCGAATGCGCTCAATTATTTCACCGTGCTAATAAATGCAGAGGGGCAGATCACAGCGACTGATATCCATTTACCCCAGACTGTTAGCGAGGAGGAAATAAGCGTATATGCAGAGGCAGCCCTAGCGCAGCAAAATGAGCGTGGTAAAATAGCGTCCTATAAATATCTAAGCACAACCTTGGAAAATGGCGGAACTCAAATCGTTTTCCTTGATAATTCAATCCAAGCACAAACTTTACTCAATGTGCTAATCATCTCCGGTGTAGTAGCATTAGGCTGTATGGCGTTGATGTTTATTATCGTGCTCATCATCTCTAAGCGTGCTATTCGTCCCATCGCCGAAAATATTGCCAAGCAGCGCCGTTTCGTTACTGATGCCGGGCATGAGATCAAAACTCCCTTGGCGATCATCATGGCCAATACTGATGCACTGGAGCTGCATTTAGGTGAAAGCAAATGGAGCCGCAATATTCGTGGCCAGTCTATCCGCTTAAACGGTCTGATGAAAAACCTTTTGACCCTGGCCAGGTTTGATGAAGATATTGCTTCTCTGCCGATGGAAGAAATCGATCTCAGCAGTTTATTCCATGACTGTTTAGCTGCATTTAATGAAATAATCGAACGGAGACAATTAACGGTAATAGCTGAGATCGCTCCTGCAATAAAATGCTCAGGTAACAGGGAGAGCCTAATACAGCTGCTGACCATTTTACTGGATAACGCTACTAAATATGCTAACACTGGCGGAGATATTACGGTGAGCTTAAATGCTAAAAATAACAAAACTATCTGGAAGATCCAAAATACTTGCGAGACCCTGCCGGGAGTTCAACCATCAACACTCTTTGACCGCTTTTACCGCTCCGATGCCGCCCGTACCCAAAAAAATGGCGGCTATGGCATCGGCCTCTCCATAGCGCAAGCCATTGTAGCAATGCATCAAGGTAAAATAGAAGCCTTTTACATTGATCCAGCATCAATCTGTTTTCAAGTAGAAATATAAGCCCTTCACTATTAATTCACCTAAAGACCGCTGATAGTTCACTATCAGCGGTCTTTTTCTAAACTATGGCTAAGGTTAAATTTTTATACTTTACAAAACACAGCAGAAAGGAGTTAGCCATGGACTACCGCAACGAATGGAAACACGTGATATCCTATGCAGATATGTTAGTCGTCCGACAACGCATGCGGGCTATCGCCAAACCAGACAGCTATTGTACCCCGCAGGGGAATTATCTTGTCCGGAGCCTTTACTTTGATACTCCTAAGGATAAAGCCTTGCTGGAAAAGATCAATGGCGTCAATATCAGAGAAAAATTCCGCATCAGGTATTATAACAACGACATCTCGCTGATTCGTCTAGAGAAAAAGAGTAAACGCAACTGTCTGGGTAATAAACAGGGAGCTTATCTAAGTCCAGAAGAGGCACAAGCGATCGTAGACGGCAATACTGACTGGATGCCAACCAGTAACAGGGCCTTAGTCGTGGAGCTGTATAGCAAAATGAAATCAGAAGGTCTGCAGCCTAAAACTATCGTTGACTATATCAGGGAACCTTTTGTTTATCCGCCTGGTAATGTACGCGTAACTCTGGATTCTAATATCCGTACTGGTTTGGGCTGCACTGATTTTTTGAACCCCGATTGTATAATGATCCCTGCTGGAGAGCCGGTAATTGTACTCGAGGTAAAATGGGATAATTTTCTCCCCTCCTTAATCAGGGATGCAGTGCAGTTAAGAAGCAGACGCAGTGCGGCCTTTTCTAAATATCGTTTTTGCCGTCTTTATGGATAACTTTTATAAAAATTTTTCTCGGGAGGATATTATTAATGGATACAACCACCTTTTCCGATATTTTTCAATCCAGTTTCTTAGAGAATATTACCAGCATTTCCATATTAGATATTGCTATTTCCCTAGTGTTAGCTTTTGGCCTGGGGGTATTTATTTTCTTCATCTATAAAAAGACTTTTTCCGGGGTGATGTATTCTTCCAGCTTTGCACTGACGCTAATCGCTTTAACGATGATAACTACCGTAGTCATTCTGGCGGTTTCTTCTAATGTAGTGTTGTCCCTAGGTATGGTCGGCGCCTTATCGATCGTCCGTTTCAGAACGGCTATCAAAGAACCGTCAGACATCGCTTTTCTCTTCTGGGCAATTGCCGTTGGCATTGTGCTCGCAGCAGGAATGATACCGCTGGCTATTATCGGCAGCGTCATTATCGGTCTTATCATTCTCATTTTCGCCAATAAAAAGACTTCGGATAACCCCTATATCATCGTCATCAGCTGCGCTGATCACGACAGTGAGCTCCGTGCCAAAGAATTTATCAATCAACAGGTCAGCAGGGCTGTGATCAAAAGTAAAAGCGCGCAAAAAGGCGCTATTGAACTGAATTATGAAATTCGCCTCAAGGATGACGATACTGATTTCATCAATACACTGGCAGAAATGCCTGGCATCAATAGTGCTGTCCTAGTCAGCTATAATGGAGATTATTTAGGATGAGGTGACGCCTGTGCTCAAAAATAAGCACACCAATAAAATATGTCTGATTGTCATCATTCTTACCATCATTATCGCTGCAGTATTCATCATCGCGGCAAGCCAAGGATGGATAGATGAAGACACCTCTCTGGGTTATGAAAACAAATTATTCGATACTTCAACAGTGCATAGCATCGATATCCTTATGGAAGATTGGGAAGGATTTCTTGCCACCTGTACCGATGAGGAATATGTGACCTGTGATATAGTAATAGATGGAGAAACTTATAGTAATGTCGCGATACGTGCCAAAGGGAATACTTCCTTAACTTCTGTGGCCAGCTATGGCAATGACCGCTATAGCTTCAAAATTGAGTTTGACCATTATAACTCTGCCAATACCTATTATGGATTAGATAAACTCAGCCTCAATAATCTGATTTCTGATAACACCTATATGAAAGATTATTTGTGCTATCAAATGATGGCCTATATGGGTGTTCCCTCTCCCCTAACCAGTTTTGTTTATATCACGGTCAATGGCGAAGAGTGGGGACTTTATCTGGCAGTGGAGGGTATTGAAGAAGCATTCTTACAACGCAATTACGGCAAAGATTATGGCGAACTCTATAAGCCGGACAGCATGGATTTTGGTGGCGGACGTGGTAATGGCGCTGAGTTCGATATCAACAATATTTTCAATGATACTTCCGGCAGCAGCCCCCTTGAGGACTTGCCAGCTAACACTTCTGAGAGTTGGCAGCAAGACGACAGCATGCTAAATGATGAAGTCTCTTTCCCAGATCAGTCCAATATTCCACCAGAAACAACTGAAGACGCCGTGCTTCCAGAGGAGTTGTCAGCTCCACCAGACGGCTTTACTCCGCCAACGGAAAATGGCAATAGCACCATAATGCCTCCGGATAATGCTGCGGGAGGAAATGGTGGTGGATTTAACGGTATGGGTAGTGAAGACGTCAAGCTTCAGTATATTGATGATGATCCGGATAGCTACGCCAATATCTTTGATAATGCTAAAACCGACATCACTACCGCTGATAAAAATAGGCTGATTGAATCGCTACGTAAGCTCAGTGCTGGAGAGGATATCGAAGAAGTAGTAGATATTGAAACAGTGATCAAATACTTTGTAGTGCACACCTTTGTCTGTAATGACGATAGTTATACTGGCTCAATGGTTCATAATTACTATCTCTATGAAGAAGACGGTATGCTGTCAATGATTCCCTGGGATTATAATCTTGCCTTTGGCGGCATGGGAACAATGGGCATGGGAGGCCAAAGCGATAGTGCCACCACGGAAGTCAACTCACCGATAGATTCTCCTGTTAGTGACGGTGATATCGCTTCCCGGCCGATGATAGCATGGATCTTTAATAGCGAGGAATACACTGAGCTATATCATCAGTATTATCAACAGTTTATTAGTGAATTTTTTGATAGCGGCTATTTTGCTAACTTGCTAGATAGCACTTATGAATTGATTGCCTCATATGTAGAGCAAGATCCTACTGCTTTCTGCTCTTATGAGGAATTTACTACTGCTGTAGAAACGCTGCGGGAATTCTGCCTGCTACGTGCAGAAAGCATCACCGGCCAACTAGAGGGAACGATACCATCTACCGAAGAGGGACAGCTGGCAGATAGCTCCAGCTTAATCGATGCTTCTCATCTTTCTCTAACAGCTATGGGAGAATTCTCAAATGGTGGAGGGATAAATCCTGCTGGCAACAATAACAACCAACCGCCTGAGCTTTCCGCCTCGTCGATGAATACAGATAATATGAGCACGAACAATGGCCAGTCGGCAAATAGTACAGATAATACTACAGAAGAACAGCAAGCCGATAACCGACCGGAAGAATTCAGTCGAACTGCTCCTAACAATACCTCGCCAACAGCTGCCACTGCTAACAATCAATGGCTCTGGTTAGGGATATGTATTGTAGTATTAATATTAGGGCTTGGTATCGCCATCAAAGCTAAACACCATTAAACAACATCAGTAGCTACCAATAAATAAATGCCCCAGTCTTTAAGTGACTGGGGCATTATTAGCTCATTTTCACCTTGTTATTTATGATAGAATGCTACCGCTACTGCACCGGGACCGGCATGAGTGCCAATAGTACTGCCGATCAAGGTTATTGGCAGTTCATTAATCTGGCCTTTCCATAGATGGCCACTGTCAGTAATATATTTTTGCAGTAAGGTATCGCTATGTCCAGTATAACCTAGGCTTAGCGGCATATTAAAATCGATACCGCCTTTTTTGTCGATGAACTCTGTCAACATATTATAGCCGTTTTTCGAGCCACGAGCTTTGCCAATAACATTCACTTCACCGTTTTCAATAGAAATGACCGGCTTAATAGACAGCAAGCTGCCAGCAAAAGCTACGGTGCTAGAGATACGGCCGCCGCGTTTTAAATACTCTAAGGTATTGAGCAGCGCGATCAAACAGATTTCCTTTTTCTTCTGATCAAGCTCAGCAGCAATCTCTCCCGCGCTTAACCCCTGAGCTCTTAATTGTAAGGCCTGCTGTACCAATATTTGTTCGCCGATAGTGACATTTTCACTATCCACGACATAGATTTGGTCAGCAAACTCACTGGCAGCGATTGAGGCGCTTTGATAAGTGCCAGATAGTTTACTGGAAAGCGTAATGACCACAGCACTATCCCCCGCACTTACCACCTGCTCAAAAATCTGTTGAAATTCATAGGGAGATGGCTGGCTCGTTGATGGATGAGTGGTATCTTCGATTAATTTTTCATAAAACTGCTGTGCGGTTATGGTTACACCATCCAAATATTCCTCATTACCAAAAATAGTACGCAAAGGAACAACCGTCAATTTCTCTTGCTCAATCACCTTTTGTGGCATATCAGCTGCAGAATCAACAATAATTTGTACACTCATAACATATTCCTTCCATAAGATATTTATTTTATTATTGCTGGGGTACTACGGCAAAAAAGATTAAGTCAGTATCTCCATCATTGATCAAACTATGAGAATGACCTTTAGGGCAATAGTGACACTGACCTGCCTTAATTTTCTCTTTAGCATCATCATAGAGACAAATGCCGTTACCAGCTAAAATATAAATAACCTCACTGCCGTTTTCATGCTGATGATAACCAATAGAGGCCCCAGGCTCGAGCTTAGAACACATAATACGGTTCATATCATCAACAAACATTTTGGCTACTGTATTTTTCTCCCCTCCATAAAAATTGGCAATAATCGTTTCTTCGATTTTATCAAAGTCAATCAGCATATTAAACCTCCGCTATTAATTACTTTTAATAACATTGTTTATTTATAAATATTGCTTACCACATATCTGGCTGCCTGCGTAATCAGCTGCAAGGAATCAACGATTTTCTGGGTATTCTCCGGCCCCCAATAGGCAATCATCTCATCAACTATAGCCAAACTTTTGCGATGTACCTCTAGCAAATAAATATCATTATTCTCTTTTAATTTTACTTGGACGATACGTCTATCAACAACTGCTTTAGTTCTTTCAATAATTCCCTTTTCCTCTAGAGAACGCAGCGTTCTATTCATCAATGATTTTTCAATGCCCGTTTCATTACATAACTCACTCTGGGTCAGATAATCTTTTTCTTGTCCTCTCTGACGCCATAAACGATTACAAATATTAGCTTCATTGAATGATAAATAACTTACCAAGCGTTGATTATTGATCAATGAAGCGACATCTAGCCATAGATTAAGTATTCTTTCATTTATAGCGTCCGCCATCCTTGCACATCCTTTCTTCCATAGCACTAATACTATACCGCAAACAGTTGATTTTGTCAACTATTTCAACAATATCCCCTCTTGAGGTAAAATCATATCACCTCTTTCAGTATAAATAGCCAATACTTGCTAAATATGATAAAATTAACTCAAGTTTGGCAAAAATATTTTGGAGAGTGAAAAGGATGAAAAAATTCTGCTTTATTTGCTGCATGCTATTATTGATAGCTCTCCTGTTAGCTGGATGTATACAAGATATGGCAACAACAAATACCCCTATTAACCAAAATCTCTTACAAGTGAAAAATTTCAATATCAGTACTGACTTAGCCACAGACAACACTAGCGCTGTCGGTGATATTTATTTTCAAAAAAGCGCTGACCATATTACCGTCACTATCCTTGCCTCAATTAACATAGGAGCAAATGATTGGGGTGGAGTTAGCTTCTACATTCCTAAAGGCTGGGAGATTAGCAATATTTTATCCAGCTACCCTGATGACAATATGGCAAGCGAGAAAAGTGAAGCTGTTGTATGGAGTACTGAAGATGCAGATTACCTCTGGGATAGTTATATCGAAATTGGCCACGACTATAATCAACAACCTACAGGAGGGGGTAAAGGTACGGTGCTTTTGGAGCTGGTAAACAATGAAAACAATAGCGATGCCGATTCTTTTACGTTAATGGTAACAGTTGGTTCAGACATGCAAAATGACAGCGCCATCATTGGCACAAATACTCTAACCATTGAAATAGATATACCGCCTACCGAATAGACCATTCCGTTTGTCAATGCCATTATTTAATATCGTAAATAGTCCAATTAGGTAATGAATAAAAATATTAACTCAATACTTATTAACTATCATTTATTATCCATCAGTTAATCTTTATTACTAATTAACTATTGCTTATCAATCTATCCACTATTATTTATCATTATCCATTTGTCGTTCAATCCATGCCATAATCAAGTTTACAATCTTGTCTTGCTGAGCGTCTGTTAATTGCACTCCCAAAGGTAGATGGTACCACCTATTCAGACATTGACGGCAACAACAAGCTGTAGCATGCTGAGCAATAAAAACTGGATGTCCTTTCATTGGCGTTTGTTTGCCATCATTAGGGATAAATGCCGGGGCTAAGCGCTTGTGGACAAAATCAGCAGCATGAGAACGAATAACATCCAGCCCCTTTACCCTGACATATACCTTATCATGATCAGTCAATTTAAATTTGCTTCTAAATTTAGAAGCTTGCAGCTTATCCAAAGCCTCGTCTATCGTTTGCATGCAGATCACCACTTACTTTTTACACCATAACAACTATCATTTCCTTTTATTCCATAACTAAATTTGCCTTCTTTAATTGAATATCAAAATAAAAGAGCAAGTCAATTAGTTGACTTGCTCTTTGGCTCCCCGAGTTGGATTCGAACCAACAACACCGCGGTTAACAGCCGCGTACTCTACCGTTGAGCTATCGAGGATTAAAATCCCGGCAGTGCCCTACTCTTCCAGGGACCGGCGTCCCAAGTACCATCGGCGTAGGAGAGCTTAACTTCTGTGTTCGGGATGGGAACAGGTGTGGCCTCTCCGCTAAAACCACCGGGAAACTTATGA
>CALYAP010000052.1 GCA_944393575.1 uncultured Clostridia bacterium | reverse complement strand
ATATCAAAGCCAACGATCTCGTTGTTTTCATCACGGAAGCCCATGGGTGGGAAGGAATCGTCTAAACCAAGAATCAACTCACCTCTAGCTTCAACTTTGCTCCAGGAGTCATCAACTGCAGTCTGATCATCAGTTTGAGTCTGGTCATCAGGGTTAGCAGCTGGTTCTTCGGTAGTAGTGCAGGCAGCTCCTACCAGAGCTACGGCCAGAATAGCTATTACTATCAGTAACCAAGTTTTTTTCATATTTCCCCCTCCAAAAATAACTTTATTTAGCTTTTTTTCTAATATGCTCTCACGTGAGAACACTGATACATTGTATCTCTATCAGACTAAAATGTCAAGACGTTTTTAGTTGCTATCTGAATATTAAAGTTAAATACGGTCATAATAGATTGAGAAAGGAGCAAAAAAATGAAAAAAAGCAAATTTATGGGTTTAACAGCCCTCTTCCTATTATTATTGCCAGCTTCCACTGCTCTGGCTGATGGCAGTTATTATATAACTGAGGGCGGTGAAAGCATCAGCTCGATTGCCGAGACTTATGCTCTTGATAGCGAACTGGTAGCATTGATGAATGATTTGGTTGAGGACAGTATTCTTGATGAAGGTACAGTATTACGTTTGCCGCAGACTCCTTGTTTTAACATTACTGTTTCCCGTGGCGATACGCTTTCTTCTATCGCCCGTGAGTATGAGGTAGATCTGGCCGAGATTGTAGAGGTTAATGATCTTAGTGGCTCAGGGCGCATTTATGAAGGTCAGAGTCTGCTGATACCTTTTAATGAGGAGGTTTCGGTCAGTGCCCTGGAAACAGTGGAGACTACTGATCGAGGCGCTGCCTATGCTTCTCGTTCAGGGCTTTCTTATATCTGGCCGGTGGATGGTTTCATTAGTTCACCCTATGGAGAGCGTTGGGGCAGTTTTCACTGGGGGCTTGATATCGCTGCCGATAACTTAAGCGAGATCGGTGCTGCTGCCGCAGGTCTAGTTATTGAATCTGGTTGGAAAAATGATTCCTATGGCTATGCGGTGATGATCGATCATGGTAACGGCCGGCAGACTCTTTATGGTCATTGTTCATCGGTGATTGCTGATGTTGGAGACTGGGTTGAAACAGGACAGGCCATAGCATTAGTGGGGAGCACTGGCAATAGCACTGGGCCGCATGTTCATTTCGAGATCCGTTTGGATGGCGTTTGTGTGGATCCTCTGCTATACCTGCCAGTTAATGATATAGCAATCAATTAAAGATATTAAAATTGGCTAAGCAAAAATTTTGAGGAGGAATGAAATTATGAAAAGGGTGTCCTTATGGAAGGTATTGGGAATAGTCATGGTGCTTAGCTGCACTATCGCTCTGACTGCTTGTAACGGCACTACTAATGATGTCAATAATAATGGCAACACTGATGATGGGCAGGTGGCTGGAGCTTCTCAGCAGCTGATTTATGGCTATATTCTGGAGATTAATCCTCAGGCCAGGGTTGCTTTGATCGATCAGATCGAATTGATCTCTTATAGTGATACGGAACGGATCGACGCCTTGCATCTGGATCGTGAAGCAGATTTTATCAATGGTTATCATATTTATAATAGTTCTACCGGTTCTCGTCTTTATCCGTTGGCCAGTAGTGTCAATTTGAGCTTGAGTGATTTTGTCTACAGCAATAGCTCAGCTTATAATAGTATGTGGAATAATAGCGCTGGCTCTGCGCAGGGAATGACCAGTGATTTGACTAATAATAACGGCGGTGCGGCCAATGATGCTGATAATGATGGTAGCCCATTAACGGTAGAAGGCGGTTTTATGGATACTACCCCTAATGATAATGATGAAAACAATCTCCAGGGAGATACTTTATTAGAAGAGATAACAGAGAATGATCAGAGCAATAATACTAATGAAGAGAATTTGGTTGATGGTACAGCTAATAATACCGGAATCAACCACTCCTCTGGGAGCGTTTATTCCGGTACTGAATTGAGCCGTCTCAATGACAGGCTCGAGATGTATGAGCATATCCCCTTCCTAATCACTTTAGAAAATGGCCGGGTTGTCAAGATTGAGGAAATGGATAGCTTGTTTCATTAAGCAGATGCAGGTAATAGATGCTAAGTGAAAGAAATAGAGCAGCAATAATATTACTGGCCGTTAAAAGATTTGCGCAGCAGTATTGATGGCGAAACTGTCAGTCATACCGGCGATATAGTCGCAGACTGCGTCGATATGTGGTTCGCGCTGATATTCTGGGGGAAGAAGCTCAAAATGTTCCATGTAATAGTGGTAAAAACCCTCAATCATGGCACTGAGCTTCTTCTCTTCTTCTATCCGGGCCGGATGGAAGTAGACTTTTTCAAACATAAAATTACGCAGCTCGTCCATGGCATCAGCTACCGGAGGAGACATTTTGATTTCTTCTTTACCACTGCTTTGCTCGATGATGTCCATAACCATGGTGTTGATCCTTTGGCTATGGCGCGAGCCAAGTACGGAGATCACCCGCGGTGGCAAACTATCTGCTGAGAGAAAACCGCTGCGGATAGCGTCGTCGATATCATGGTTGAGATAGGCGATACGGTCACAATAGCGAATCAGGGCACCTTCGAGGGTAAAGGGCATTCCTTGGCCACTATGATGTAAGACTCCGTCCCTCACTTCCATGGTCAGGTTCAAGCCGCGGCCGTCATTTTCAATGATATCGATCTGTCTTAAACTTTGCCGGCAATGATTGAACTGAGGATTCATGCGCATCAGTGCTCTTTCACCAGCATGGCCAAATGGTGTGTGCCCTAAATCATGTCCTAATGCGATAGCTTCGGTCAGATCTTCATTAAGCCTCAACGCTCTCGCCAAGGTACGCGAGATCTGCGCTACTTCTAAAGTATGGGTGAGCCGTGTCCGCACATGGTCACCACTGGGGTTGATAAAGACCTGTGTTTTATGCTTTAGGCGGCGAAAAGACTTGGAATGGATAATGCGGTCGCGGTCCCGCTGCCAAACAGTGCGGATCGGACATTCGGGTTCAGGGCGTAGCCTACCTGCCGACGCATTGCTATGAGATGCGTAAGGCGCCAGATAAATCTCTTCAATTTTTTGCCAATCTTCTCTCATTGCCGCTCAGTACTCTTTTTAGATGCGCGCTGCCTCCAAATATCTTTCCAACTCAGCGTCGGGAATGATGAAGCGGCGTCCGCATTTAACGGCTTTAAGCCGTCCCTGTTTGATTTCGTCAATAATGAATGCATATGATAAGGGCAGGATTTCCATGATCTCTTTAATCGTATGGCCCTTAATAGAAGCTAATTTTCTTCTTGCGATAGCATAGTTCTCTGCATCTTGGGCAGCGATGAAATATTTACGGCCTACCTTATAGGCGGTTAAATTACCGTTCTCGATATCTCTCTTAATAGTAGCGTAAGCAGTTTCAGTCAACATTGCCGTTTCTTTCAGGGTGAGATATTTCTTTTCCATCACTCATACCTCCATCGTCTTTATAGATAAAGGTATGCGGGAAATGACGAAGTAATGAATAATCCCTGAATTTATTCGCTGAAACTGTTGGCAAATCTTTGCATGATGGTTGCCACTTGCGCCCGGGTCGCCGTAGTATTTGGTGAAAAGAGATTGCCCGGCATACCGGTGATCAACCCATTATAAGAACAATAGGATACTGCTGTATATGCCCAGGTAGGAATATCCATGCTATCGCTGAAGGTTAGGCTGGTACCTTCATAAACATCGATATTTGTGCCCATATATTGCACGAAATTAGCGATGATCTGCGCCATCTGTGCTCTGGTAATATTATCGTTAGGACCAAAGCGGCCGTCACCATAACCTTCGATAATGTTGTTATCATAGGCCCAATCAAGGAACTGAATATAATAGCTGCCTGATTGGACATCAGTAAACTCATTGGCCCCGCTGGCGATGACTGCATTGCCGCTCAATTCTTGATAGAGGCGGCCAATGACTGTAATAAACATCGCTCTGGTCATCGGTTGATCTGGAGCAAAGGTGGTATTATTGAGTCCAGAGAAAAGGCCGGTGCTCACACAGTAGGCGATTGCTGATTGAGCCCAATGACCATCGATATCGTTAAAGGAAGCTGGATGACTACCGAACATCAGATAAGCGTTGAACTCTACGCTAACATTGCCACCAGTAGCTTGATAGTTACTCTCATCGAGCTCTGTCATTGGGATCTCGCTGAAGAAAATATAGCGTTTGTCTAAGCCAATATTGGCAAAATATGACCAGTTAACAAATTTTTGCAGCTCGCCATTCATATCTTCATAGGTATAGGTGAAAGTAGGGTCAGCTACTATCCAGCCGAGCTCTGGCAGATAGAATTCTACCCAAGTATGAGCCAGAGTATTGAGATTGATCCTTCCGTTAATCCTATCGACGTATTGGGAAGTAGTGTGTTCCTGTGGCATATAGAGATAACCGCTTTGCTGACGGGCAGGGATACCAGCTGCCCGCAAGCAAGCTAAATATAAATTGGTATAGCCATGGCATGAGGCAGTGCCGCGTTCGAAGACTGCAGTTGCCGATTGGTCAACATCAGCGGTATCATAGTCCAGATGACGGTTGACCGCAGCAAAAATCGTCCTTGCTTTTTGATAGGGGTCAGTGATGTCACCGATAGCCGCTTCTGTGAAAGCGATGATTGCCGGATCAGTGGAGTAAACGCCGTTGCTGGGCTGTAGATAATTGATCAGACTGCCCATTTCTTCGCTGGAGTATTCATCTTTGACATTGGCCTGGTCAAAGGTATAGCTGAGAGTGGAAGTCTGGATGATATAACGCATAGAAATAGTAGTACTCTGGTTACCATAGAGATAAGGAATGGTGTAATGAGCAGTACGGTGGCCATTCTCATCAGTAGTGATCGAATCCGGCTGGGGACTTAATATTTCGGTTTCCATAATAGAGTAGATCGGCGTAGTTGCATCCATTAAAGGAATATCCACTGAGATATTAAAAGCCATCGAGCGGCTATTATTGGTAATAACTATTTCATGGATCAGCGTATTGGTCCAGGTGCCGCTATATTTATAATAGGTTTCAGTCTCTATCTCCTGCTCAGTGGCAGGATCATTATCCGTGATCCCATCTTCCTGTGGTGAAACAATAGCTGCAGGATCGTCGGTATCTATACTATTTGTTGCCCAAGCCGGCAGGCTGAAACAACAGATGGCTAGCACAATAATAAAGAAAAATAAGCTTTTTTGCCGCATGAGAGTCTCCATAAGTAATACTTTTAGCTAAAAATTGCCAAAAAACGATAATCAATCTAATTACTTCTAGCTAAAAGATTATTATCCTTTTTGAAAATATCGCCAATCAGCTTTGCTGTTGGACAAACTACGAGATATATAGTATATTTAAAAAGTAGGGGAGCCCCTATTTCTAGATAGGGTGAATTATGGGGAGGAAACTTTATGAAAATAGCCGTTTATGCCGGTACTTTTGATCCAATCACTAATGGCCATCTTGATATTGCGCGCCGCGCTTCTTGTTTGTTTGACCGCATAATTATCGCTGTTGCCCGTGATAATTATAAGAATACCATGTTTGACCTTGAAGAACGCTGTCATATGGTACGCGAAGCGGTGTCAGACCAGCCCAATATTACAGTAGTGCCTTTTGATGGTCTGCTGGTCGATTTCTGTCGTAGCCAAGGCGCTACTTCTATTATCCGGGGATTGCGTGCAGTATCGGACTTTGATAAGGAGTTTCAGATGGCGCTGCTCAACCGTCAGCTAAATGGCGGCATAGAAACAGTCTTTTTGATGAGCGATGCCAAGTATCTTTATATCAGCAGCAGTATTATTCGTAATTCTGCTGTCTTAGGCGGAGATATCCGGGATCTGGTTCCTCCATGCGTAGCAGAAGCCTTAAAGAAAAAATTGGCTAAGTAACTGAGCAGGTAGTGCTCGGAGGAAATAAACGATGAAAAAAGTGTCATTAGTTATACTTCTCGTGGCCTTACTCATCTCTGGTAGTGCCTGTGGATATCAGACAGATGAAGAGGAACAGCTTGCTGGAGAGAGCTTTGCTATAGATGTTATCAATAACTGTACCGATGATATTTATGGATTTCATTATGAATATTATTTGCAGGGGAATGCTGTTGGCGGCGGCAATGTCGTCATTGCCGATTCGGTAAAGACTCCCTTCCCAGTAGGCGATAGCTCGTTATTCTCTTTTAGTTCTGCGGATTTTCCGCCGAATGCTGGCTTAGCTTCCTTTCAGCTGGAGCTCTTTGTTGTGGGGAAGGATAGCACGGAGATGAAAGTTGAACCACTACTTGAATTAGCTGCGCAATATGGTGAACGCTATCAGTTTGAACTTACTGGCAATTATAGTGATGGATTTACTATAGCCCCACTAATTGATTGAAGCTATTGGCAATGTATTTATAAATATTAAAAGACGCCCTTTTTAGTAGGGCGTCTTTTATGTTTGAGCTTATTTGCTGATGGTCATAGTACGTGTCGCCCCATCCCAATCGACCGTATAACCGATATTACGCAGGAATGCAGCGGGCATATAAACGGTATTGTTGCTGATCTCTACGGTAGCATGGTATTTACCGCTCATGATCTCTTTGTCAGAGAGATCGATGATTATTCTTCTTACCCCATTGAAGGCGTACCAATCACCTTGATAATAGTAGAAATCCCAGCCCATCTTCTGAAGCACCTCTCCAGCTGGCAGATAGGATGATCCTGCTTTCATGTATGGCTTATGGGCTAAGGCGAAAACCTCATTGCCAGCCTTGGCCTGGTTACTGCCGATAGTAAAGGTGAAGGTGTCAGGCAGTGCTTGCTGGGTCTTTAACCAGGAGAGGGCAGTTTGATACTGTTGATCCGCGTCCTTGATTAAGACATCCGGAGTGATGCCGCCTAATACTTCAATATCCTGATAGCCGCGGGTGACATACTTGCCGGTAGTCATATAAAGTGCGCCTCCGGAAGGGAGCTGGAGCACAGATTGATAAACCCCTTTGCCATAAGTGGGGGTGCCGACTATCATGGCGCGGTTGGTATCTTGGAGTACAGCAGTCAGCATTTCAGCTGCCGAGGCGGTATTTTCATTGACCAAAACAGCGATGGGGATATTGAGCGGTTGTTCATTAGCCGGGTTGACGAAGAAGCTTTCATAACCATCTTTGCCAACATTAAAATAGACAGGGCCATCTTCGCCAAGTACACCAGCAGTATACCCTGCCGCTTGCATTACACCTCCGGGGCAATCTCGCAGATCGATAAGGAGCGATTTCATACCCAGGGAAGTTAGATACTCGATAGCAGCCTCGATATGTTCGCCTGTATGCAGGTCGAATTTTTCGATCTGCATATAAGCTACCTCATTATCCAGCATCCAATAAAAGACCGATGGTGTGGTCATTTCTTTGCGTGCCATTTCATATTTGACAATATAACCATTGCGCTCGATCTCTATGGTAAGTAATTCCTTAACGTCTCCCTGCAGCATTTGGGAAACTTCGGTGGTGCTTTTACCGGCAGTTAGTACGCCATTAACGGAATGGATGACGTCGCCCGGGAGAAATTGCGCTGCTGCTGCCACAGAATCAGCGAAGACTACCTTGATAGCTACTTTATTATCAGCATTCATTTCCAGAACTACGCCGATGCCGGTATATGATGGGTCATAGCTCTCATTTAGTGCAGTGAATTGTTCGGCTGTCAGATAGCGGGAATAAGGATCGATTTTAGCCAGGGCAGCAGCTAAACTCTCTATATCTTGAGCTTGAAGCACACTATCGTCGATATCATAGTAAGAGTAGAGTCTGGTATAGATTTTAGCGATGCCAAGATCACTGAAATCAGTACTCTCAGCGGCCTCTGCCTGGGTGGGGAAGAAAAAGATTGCTGCCAGCAGGAGAGGCAGGATTAATGAAGTCAGCCGGAATGATTTTTTCATAGTTGTAGTCCTTTTCTATCTGTTTATTGGGCTTTGGGTAAGGTTTTACTATGCTGTTGCCGATATTCGCACAAACCTTGCAACGGACAGCTCTCACAGTCCGGATGCCTGGCAGCACAGATTTTGCGTCCATGCCAGATCAGCCAATGGTGCGCATCAGCCCATTTTTCTTTAGGGATGAGTGCACAGAGAGCAGCCTCTGTCTGTTCTGGAGTTTTGGTATGCGCCAGCCCTAAACGGTTAGCTACCCGGAAAACATGAGTATCCACAGCCAGAGCAGGAATACCAAAGCCTACTGCCAGAATGACATTAGCCGTTTTACCGCCCACCCCTGGCAAAGCTGTTAGTTGCTCTTTAGTATGAGGCACCTCACCGCCATATTGTTCTTGAATGATCTTGGATGCTGCGACGATGTTCTTGGCCTTATTTTTATACAGTCCGCAAGAGCTGATCAAAGGCTCTAGTTCTTCCGGAGTCAACTGAGCAAAAGCCGCAGCATCCGGATATTGGTGAAAGAGTTCGGCGGTAATTTTATTGACTTGATTGTCATTAGTCTGAGCAGAGAGAATCACTGCCACCATTAGCTGAAAGACTGAGTCAAATTTCAGCGCGGAAGCGCTGCCTTGATAAGTATCCTCAAGAATGGAGAGGATTTGTTTGATTTCTTTGTTGTTAGGCATGGCTTCTCCTTCCCGACAGTAATAAATTTTATGGGGACAGCCTGATCAAATTTATTTTAGCCCAATAATTAGAAAAAGGCAAATCCATTTGGCAAAATAACGACCTTTTTCGCATATGTTTTAGAGATAGTTCCGGCAAATAAAAAATATGCTCCGTTAGGGGAGAAAAGATCATCTTTAATAGTAGATAAGGAGAGTTTTCCTATGGCTAAGATTTTCGATAAATGCAAAAAATCAGTTGACCGCGCTTTGGACCATTCTTTTATCAATAATATTGGCAATATTGTATTGTTGATCGTTGCCGCTTTGCTCTTGATTTCGCTGTTGACTAATCCCACAGTATTGATCGCCATTGCTCTTTTAGGATTGTTTTTATGGGCGATTCTTTATTGTTAAAATAAAAAGCCTTGTAGAATAGCATATTATGAAATAGACAAGCGATAGATTATTTTTTTGACAAGAAGTTAGAAAGAAATTTAAAAAACCTCTTGCCAAAATCAACTTTATCTTGTATAATAACTTCTGCTGCTATACTTTTGCTGATATAGCTCAGTCGGTAGAGCGCATCCTTGGTAAGGATGAGGTCCCCAGTTCGAATCTGGGTATCAGCTCCACATCGTCGCGGACTATATATGTTCGCGACGATTTTTTGTAAGGAAATAATCTTTCTCTTATTTCATCATTCTTCTTTGTCAACCTTGAGGCCGCTACATAGGAGCGCGGAGACGTTTTCATTGCAGTGTCTGTCTGGTTGTTCAAATAAGACAAATCTCTGACTAAATGTTGGGCAAGTAGGTTGGTTTATGCTTGCCTAGATTATTTAGCTATTAATTTAAGCCCTCACCAAATTATAGGTGAGGGCTTAATCGTTAATTAGATTATATTAAAATTTTTATACAGGGTAAGTCTTTTATACAGGTTTGCTATTAGCTGTTTCTTCTAGCGGTTTAATCTCCTTGCGATAAACCTGGCGGAGGAAAATAGCAGCGAGGCTGACGGCAACCACCTCGGCAATAGGGAAAGCCCACCAGATTGCTGACAGCACCCCAGTGCGTGAAAGCAGATAAGCAACCGGCACCAGTACTACCAACTGACGTACAACAGAGACAACTAAACCCATGAAGCCATGCCCCAGGGCCTGACATACCGAGAGGGTGATGATGGAAAAGCCGGCGAAGATAAAGCTGAGGCTGATCGTCTGTAGCGCCGGAACGCCGATCTCCAGCATCATATCTGATGCCTCGAAAAAGCCCAATAGCGTTTCGGGGAAGATCCAGAAAATAGCCAAGCCAATCAGCATTAAAGATACGGCATAACAAACACTTAGCTTAATGGTTTTGATGATGCGGTCCTTTTTTCTGGCGCCATAATTATAAGCGACAATCGGTACCATACCATTATTTAGACCAAAGACTGGCATGAAGATGAAGCTTTGGAGCCGGAAGTAGGCGCCAAATACAGCAGTGGCGGTAGTAGTGAAAGCAATCAGGATCTTATTCATCATAAAGGTCATCGCAGAGCCGATAGAGGCCATGATGATGGAAGGCAAGCCTACAGCATAGATTTTTTTTATGATTTTTTTCGATGGACGAAAGCCTTTGAGCGAGATATTGATTTCCTGGTTTTTCTTTACATTAAGGATAATTGCTATGATCGCGGCAATTATTTGTCCAATAACAGTAGCGATAGCTGCACCTGCCACTCCCATAGCTGGCAATCCAAACCAACCGAAAATAAGTATCGGGTCAAGGATGATATTGAGTACAGCACCAATCATCTGGGTGGTCATAGATAAAACGGTCCGTCCAGTTGATTGCAGCAATTTTTCCATAGTGATCTCAATAAAGAGACCAAAAGAACAAATACAGCAGATACTTAAATACTGGGTGCCATAATCAACGATTTCCATGACGTCTGTTTGCCAGAGGAAGAATTGGCGGGAAAGAAAGATACCTAAAATAGCAAACACAACAAAACCGCAAATCGCTAGGAAGATACCATTACGTGCGGTTTTATTGGCACGTTCAAAGTTTTTTTCGCCCAGACTTTT
This sequence comes from uncultured Clostridia bacterium, assembly GCA_944393575.1. Classification (GTDB taxonomy): domain Bacteria; phylum Bacillota; class Dehalobacteriia; order UBA4068; family UBA4068; genus HGM13862. The sequence continues at coordinate 13 of CALYAP010000052.1, read as the reverse complement.
GGATAGCAGGGCG
>CALYAP010000051.1 GCA_944393575.1 uncultured Clostridia bacterium | reverse complement strand
TTTGGATTGAGTTTGTTTTTGGCGATGCTCATCATCAGCTTAATGCGGTTGAGCTGGTTAACCTCACTGATTCCGGGATCATAGTCAACAGCTACGATATTAGCATTGGGGTATTTATCACGAATAGCACGGATAGCGCCCTTCCCCACCACATGGTTAGGAAGGCAGGCGAATGGCTGCATACAGACAATATTATCAATACCGTCATGGATCATATCGATCATCTCGCCGGAGAGGAACCAACCCTCGCCGCACATATTGCCCAGCGAGACCACCTCTGTAGCACATTCGGCCAGATGATAAATGTTATGTGGTACCGAGAAGCCCTCTTTACGCAGTAGACGGCGGAAGGGAGCCCGCAGCCGCTCCATGAAAAAGATGCCGGCGCGGCAAAGCAACGCTGTGCTCCATTTGCCAGAGAGCAGTTTATGGCGGATAATACCATCTAATGCGCTATATTCAAAGAATCCAAGCATATCTGGGACAATAGCTTCGCCGCCTTCTGCCTCGATCAGCTCGACGGCATTATTGTTAGCATTAGGATGATATTTGACCAGGATCTCGCCCACCAGGCCCACGCGAGGTTTGACGATATTTTCTTTAGGCAGAGCGCCGAAGTCTTTGACCATGCGGCGGGTCAGTTTGATATAAGAATGCACTGAGCCCTTGCGCAAAGCTTCACGACCGATCTGGGTCCATTTCTCCGCCAACGCATTAGCTGAGCCATGCTCCTGCTCATAGGGACGGGATTCATAGAGCAGCCGCATCAGATTATCGCCAAAGCCGATGGCGAACAATGCCCGGCGCAGCAAAGGCAAGGTGACTTTGAAGCCGGGATTTTTCTCCAAGCCCTGGGCAGAGAGGGAGATGACTGGGATATGTGACAGCTCCGCCTTTTCTAATGCCCGGCGCAGCAAACCAATATAATTGGTAGCCCGGCAGCCGCCGCCGGTCTGCGTGATCACCACTGCGGTATGGTCAAGATCGTACTCTCCGGAACGCAAGGCCTCAAGGATCTGGCCAATGACCATGATTGCCGGATAGCAGGCATCATTATTGACGAATTTGAGCCCTGTGGCAACAGCTGAAGGGCCGGCTTCTGGCAATACTTTCAGATTATAGCCGGAATAACGGAAGGCTGCTTCCAGGAAACGGAAATGGAGCGGAGACATCTGCGGCGCCAAAATCGTATAAGTACGCCGCATCTCTTTGGTAAAACGCGGCCAATGTTTGGCAATGAAGGAACGCGGCGCTGCCAGCAGCTTACTTACCCCGTGCTTATCCTGCTCGCGGATAGCAGCCAGCAGCGAACGGATCCTGATACGGGCAGCGCCCAGATTATTGACCTCATCGATCTTGATCAGTGTATAGAGCTTATTGCCCTCTTCGAGAATCTCCTGCACCTGGTCAGAAGTGATGGCATCCAGCCCGCAGCCAAAGCTGTTAAGCTGCACCAGCTCCAAGCAATTAGTCCGCCTTACCACATCTGCAGCCTGATAGAGACGGGTATGATAGGTCCACTGATCAACAGCCTTGATCGGACGCGGCAGCTTGCCCAGGTGGGCGATGCTGTCCTCAGTGAGTACCGCAAAGCCAAACCCAGCGATCATTTCCGCAATGCCATGATTGATCTCCGGGTCGACATGGTAAGGCCGGCCGGCAAGGACGATTCCTTTTTTGCCCTCGCGGGACAATTGGCTGATCAATGCTTTGCCCTGGCGGCGGATATCTTCTTTAAATGCATCTTCCTCAGCTACAGCCTTGGTGCAGGCAGCCCGGGCCTCAGTCAGGGTAATGCCAAAATCATGCAGCTCTTCCACTAAACGCTCAGTGAGGCGTTTTTTATCATCATAAGGCAGGAAGGGGCTGATAAAGCGCACCCCTTCGGCATGCAGATTATCAACATTATTACGAATGACTTCCGGATAAGTAGCGACGATCGGACAATTATAATGGTTATCTCCACCCAACCCCTCATCAACTTCAGAAGGCAGGCAGGGATAGAAAATGGTCTTCACGCCCATATCGAGCAGAGATTGGATATGTCCATGCGCCAAACGCGCCGGATAACAGACGGATTCGGAAGGCATTGTCTCTAAACCAGCATCGAAGATCGCCCGCGAGCTGCGTGGAGAAAGAACGACACGAAAGCCCAGCTCAGTGAAGAAGGTAAACCAGAAAGGATAATTTTCATACATATTAAGTACGCGGGGGATCCCGATTTCACCGCGCGGAGCCTCTTCCAGCGGCAAGGGCTGATAGTCAAAGAGCCTGCGGTATTTATAATCATAGAGATTGGGAATCTTTTCCTTGAGCTTGCTGCTATTATCGCCGCCGCGTTCACAGCGGTTATTAGAGATGTGCCGGCTACCGTCAGCAAAACGGGTAATGGTCAGTAGGCAGTTATTGCCGCAGCGGCCGCAGCGGGCGGTGGTTTTTTCAATGCGGAAATCCACCAGTGCCACATCGCCTAGAATAGCTGAGGCGCCGCTCATATTCGCATCGAGATATTCATCGCGGGCCAGCAAAGCCGCACCATAAGCGCCCATCAGCCCCGCCTGCGCCGGGCGCACTGCCTCACAACCAGCAACCTTTTCAAAAGCACGCAGCACTGCCTCATTGAGGAAGCTGCCACCCTGAACGATGACCTTATCGCCCAGCTCACCGGCATCATGCAGCTTGATAACTTTATAGAGAGCGTTTTTGATCACCGAATAGGAGAGTCCGGCAGCAATATCCGCTACCTCTGCTCCTTCCTTTTGAGCCTGTTTAACGCGTGAATTCATGAAAACCGTGCAACGGGAACCCAGATCGACCGGCGCTTTGGCGGTCAGAGCTAGCTCGCCGAACTGGGCAGGGGTATAGCCCAAGGCCTTGGCAAAAGTCTCGATGAAAGAGCCGCAGCCAGAGGAACAGGCTTCATTAAGTAATATGCGGTTGACAGTGTGATCCTTGATATGGAGGAATTTCATATCCTGGCCGCCGATATCGAGCACATACTCGACTCCAGGAAGCATCTGATCAGCTGCGCGGTAATGCGCCACGGTCTCGATCTCGCCCATATCTGTATGCAGACCAGCTTTGATCAGCGCCTCACCATAGCCGGTAACACAGGAGCGGGCAATGAACGCGCCCTCAGGCATTTCGGCATAGAGCTCGCGCAGCATGGTGATAACTGATTCTAAGGGATGGCCGCCATTATTACCATAGCGGCTGAACAGCAACCGGCCTTCCTTATCGATCAGTGCCAGCTTAGCGGTGGTGCTACCAGCGTCGATACCCAGCCAGCAGCCGCCATGGGCCTCAGCCAACGGCGCTTCAGCCACTGCTTCTGTAGCATGACGCGCTCGGAAAGCGGCCAGTTCTTCCTCGCTATCGAAAAGCGGTTCCAAAGTGTTGGCGCTGTCCAGATGGCGTCCTTCCAGCCGTTGCAAGCGGGAAAGCACCTCCGGTACGGGCAAGGCTTGTTCGCGGTTAGCAGAAAGTGCCGCGCCGATGGCGATAAAGACTTGTGCGTTCTCCGGCAGCAGAATCTCGTCCTCGGTCAAATGCAGAGTCTCGATAAAACGCTGCCTCAGCTGAGGCAAGAAGTGGAGCGGACCGCCTAAGAAAGCCACTCGTCCGCGAATCGGTTTACCGCAGGCCAGGCCGGAAATAGTCTGATTGACTACTGATTGGAAAATAGAAGCAGCAATATCCTCGCGTGCAGCACCCTCATTGAGCAGAGGCTGAATATCACTTTTAGCGAAAACACCGCAGCGGGAAGCGATCGGGTAAATGGTCTTAGCCCCCTCAGCCAATTCATTGAGGCCAGCCAGATCGGTCTGCAGGAGCGAGGCCATCTGATCGAGAAAAGCACCGGTGCCGCCAGCGCAGGAGCCATTCATCCGCTGCTCCGGGCCGCCTTGAAGATAAGTGATCTTGGCATCCTCGCCACCCAGCTCAATAGCTACATCAGCTGTGGGCAAATACTCCTGGACAGCTGTCAAACCGGCGATCACTTCCTGGACAAAAGGCAGCTCCATCAAGGAGGCAATAGAAATCCCTGCGGAGCCGGTAACCGACACCGCTACCTGGTCCGCCTCCAAGCCAGCCAGATTATCAGCAAGGAGAGCGGAAAGTGTTTGTCCAACAGCGGAAAAGTGGCGGCGGTAATCATGCCGCACCAGGTGTTGCTGCTCATCGAGCAGGGCTATCTTGACCGTAGTGGAACCGATATCTAATCCTGCGGTATATACAACCATCTTTCTTCCCTCTTTATCATCCTATCGCCAATGCTTATTCGGTATTACTCCTAATTAACTCTCATTATAGCTAAAATAGTGCTTTTTTCATATAGTCATTTGTTGCCATTTGTTACATTTTGATGAAAAAAGACTGCTTTTTGGTGAAACAGAACCAATGGTGGGATAAATTGCCTTCTTGCTTTATCCCAGCTCCCGGGAGTAATTGCTAGCGTGCAACCCCTAGAAGCAGCTTGGAAACTTTATCCAGCTTAATATCTTATTATATGACAAATTTTTTTTTGATGCAAGCATCAAAGAGAATCGGCATAGCCATAAAAAAGCGAACCAAGATTGCTTAATGGCAGCACCTGCATAATGGGTTTCCCTTCTTTTTCATTCCATCACAGATCTTATTATCTGACCAAAGCCGATCAAAACAATCAATAGCAGGCTCATGTACTGCCGAAACATAACAGTCCAGGCTACTATAGATGTAAGATACCAGCATTAGCCCTACTATAACCAGGATTACATCTTGTTGTTGACTGGCCTGTAATCAGTCTATTCCTGATCGCACCTGATGGTGATTTGCGTGATGATCTCCTCCGCTGAAGAGACTGCCATCTCATTGATCTCCTGCTCGTAAGCATAGCCGCTCAGTCGCAGGCGCTGCTGCCAGGCATAGTCCAAAATGCGCTGGTAAGCTGCTGGCAGCCGACTCCAATCCCCCAGGCAGAAGGCACGGAGATAAAGTCCTGCTGGCTTAATAAAAACCGGCACGCTGCCGTCATCCTCGCGGATAAGTGAGAAAAAGCGATACTCGGTGAATTCTCCCTGCTTGACGCTTTCGATATCCATCACGGTTCCGGAATGATTATTGAACCTGCTATATTCGCCAAGCTCCTTGATATGGTTCATCAGCACGGCCATCTCCTTATCAAGGGAAGCATCCTCCCGTATCGGCTGGCTGAGCAGCAACCGTTCCTCCCCGCATTCGATCAGCTCTATGCTCTCGATATCTACACTGATGCAAAAACGCAGCTGCTGCTCTTTTTCTGCCAGCAGCTGCTGCATCCGTCGTAGATGGGCGATCTTAGCCTCCAGCTCTGCGGTCTTAGTCTCCACTAACTCAGCCAGGCTCAGCGGCGAGGGATGCTGAAGATAGGACTCGATCTCGGGTAAGGACATATTCATTTCCCGCAGCGTCAAAATCAACTCCAACTCCGGGCTCTGCTGATAGCTATAATAGCGGTAATTATTCTCACCCCGCACCTGAGGACGGAAAAGACCGATATCATCATAATATTGTAAAGTGCGCTTATTGACATCATGAATGCGGGCAAACTGACCAGCGGTGAAAAGCAATTCTTTTTTGACCATGATAAACTTCCTCTTGACATTACAGTTACTGGATAGTTTATAGTAATATTATACTACACAGGGTAAGCTCGGGCAAGGCCGGCAATCAAGCAATGGCACAGCAGCAGATAATCCCTGTATCAGGCACTGATAATGCAGCTGTTATCAGCAAAGGAGAGATATTATGTTTATGCGTCCCGCTATGGAAGCGGACCTGCAAGCGATCAAGAAAATATATATGGAAGCTTTTCCCCTGGTGGAAAGGGCACCCTTTTCCCGCATCATCAAACAATGGCGAAGTGGCGAGCTGGATATCCTCACCTTTCGTGAGGAGGACAACAGCCTGATCGGCTTCAGCATCAATGCATCAGAAGCCGACTTGGTGCTGATCGATTACCTAGCTATTTCGCCTGCAGTGCGCGGCGGCGGCTATGGCAGCAAAGCTCTGGAATTGATGCACCTCTATTATCTAGGCAAGCGCATCTTTCTCATCATCGAGCATCCAGATATGGAAGCTGATAATGCTGAACAGCGATCCAAGCGTAAGCGTTTTTACCTGCGCAACGGCTATGCCGATAGCGGACTGCGTATCAATGGCGTGGAGGGAAGGATGGAGCTGCTGGTCTATGTGGGCAATCAGGCGGCTGCCGGTCATGCTGATAGCAGCATAGTCACTGGTAAAGAATTTATACGGATGCAACGTAAGAGCCTGGGAGGTCTGCTAATGTGGTTGGGGCATATCCACGTGGAGAAACCGCGGCGGAACAAATAAAATTGACTCTATGCGCAGCGCAACACCCACAGCAGATTACCACTGATTCTGGGATAGTAAAATTCTAAAGGATAGTAAACCTTTACTAATCCCACCAAAATTTTTGTCAAAAATAGCCCTAGAATAGAAGCCAGGCCAATTTGATGAATTTTTTGTAACAAAACAGTATGATAATTGTATATATTATATAATGGATAATATAATCTCCCGATGAGAATAAATCATCAATAAAAGAGTAGAACTCTGTTGGCCAATATCAGTGCCAGTAGATCTCGAGATAATCAGCTACTGAGAGCATCAATATCCATCACTATATCCATAATAAATCTTCCAAGCATTAACAGACGCAGATAGCGGCCATCAAAATAGGATCTAAATAAGCGATAACAATATAATATAGGATCTAAATAAGCGATAACAATATAATAAGGAAGAGGTGGATTGCAGATGCAAAGACGACACAAATTGTGGCTGACGGCCGCGGTGCTGCTCCTGCTGGTGGCCTGTCTGCTAGCGGGCTGCGCAGGAGATACGGGAAATTCTGATGATATGGTAGCGCGCAGCGACTACGAGGCAGTCTGCGCCGAGCGCGACCAACTAGCCGCGGAGCTGGCCCAAGCCACAGGAGACATGGTCCATGCACAGCTAGGGGGTAGCTTCCAGGCTACTGTGCGCGGGGTAATACCCGACTATGTGCTGGACGATAGCACGCCGCTGATCGCTATTTTGACTACCTTTCAGTCCGGTCCGTTTCTGGCGCTGGTAGGTGAAGAGGCTGCTCAGTTAGAAGTGGGCGAGAGCTATATCTTCCAGATCGCCGCCACGGAGATCGGCGAGATCAGCGCGGCTGAGCTGGAAAACGGTATTCAGGCAGAGGAGGCCTTTGGCCTTTATGATTTACAGATCGAATCCTGCCAGCCAGCAGGCGATGATGATATCAGTGGTCCCGAGTCCGCATTGCTGACCTATCAGCAGCTGCCATAAAGTCAGAGCAATGGCCAAAACGCTGCATGGCTGTCCTAGTTATGAATAGAGGCAGCTATGAATAATATAGCATATAGATAGTTGCAGCAGCAGATGGCCCTCTCACTATGACCGACAGCGATATAAATTAGTAGCGATAGTGCAAAACATAGCAAGGACATCCCATAATAAGGAAATAATGATAGTCCGGCAGCTAAAAGCTGCCGGACTGGCTATTGCTAGGCAAAAAATCATCGGGAATGAGCGTATTGGGGGTAGAGGAATAGCTGCTTGAGCTGGGCTACGATATATGAGAATAAGGCTGAGCCATATCCTTGGCCCCAATATGCCGGTAAAACATATAAGGAAATAATCTCACCCCAGCCGGGCTTGAGCTCATCACGCGCTGGCGATATCGATGCTGTGGCGATGCAGCGGCCCTTATCAAGCAAAAGATAACTGTTTTGCTGGGCGCTTTGCAAAAAAGCAGTCCACTTGCTGGCGGAGAGATTATCAAGATAAGCCTGGGGAATAATACCCTTGTAGACAGTTTGCCAACTGCAAGCATAGATAGCGCCTGCATCAGCTATAAGATCTTTGGTGAGCGGTAATATTTCCATCTTTGATATCCTGTAGATTTTGCTGTTATTTGGCGGTATAGCTAAATTGTTTATTGCGTTCTAATGCCTTGATTGCGTAAGGCATGATTAGCGCAACATTTTTTATAGCTGACTGATAGCGTTTTCACGATTGGCAATTAAGGCTGTATAGCGATTTTGATCACACCATCGCTTTTTTGCTCAAACAGCTGATAGGCTGCATCGATATCTGCCAGGGCAAAAGTATGCGAGATCAGAGGAGTGGTATCGATCTTTCCAGCGGCTATCAACTGTAGGATCGCAGCACAATCGCAGCCGTCTACTCCGCCGGTTTTAAAGGTGAGATTTTTGCCATACATGTCTGGCAGAGGCAAGAGCTGGGGCTGGTCATAGAGCGCGACGATGGTTACCAGCGCATTGGGGCGGGCGCATTGCCAGGCTAGGCTAAAGCTATCCTCAGAGCCGGCTACCTCCAGCACCACATCTGCTCCGCCATGAGCGCTATGCATGCGGGTGAAAGCAATAGCGTCTTCCGGTGTGGTGACCAGAACCTGCGGATAATGCTCGCTGATAAACTGTCGTCCGGCAGCATCCCGCTCGCAGACGATGATATTACGCGGTTGCTGGAGCATTACGCATAACAGCGTGCAGATGCCGGTTGGGCCAGCGCCGATGATCAGTACCGTATCCTCGGCGGAAACGGACGATATCCGTGTTGCCCAATAACCGGTGGCAAGAATATCGCCGACAAAGAGCGCTTGTTCATCGCTTACCGATGAGGGAATGAGATCCAGTCCTTGGTCAGCATAGGGTACCCGTACGTATTCCGCCTGCCCGCCGTCAATACGGCAGCCTAAAGCCCAGCCGCCCTGTGGATCCTGGCAGTTGTTGACGTAGCCATGCTGGCAGAAAAAGCATTGCCCGCAATAGGTCTCGACATTAACTGTCACCCGGTCGCCTGGCTTGACCTTATGCACCCCGCTGCCGACAGCTTCTACCACGCCAACCATCTCATGCCCTACCGTGATGCCCGGTACAGCACGTGGCACTGAACCATGCTTGATATGCAGATCACTGGTGCAGATGCTGGCTAGAGTCACCCGTACGATAGCGTCGCGTTCGTCAATGATGCTGGGATATGGCTTATCCAGCAGTTGAAAATCTCCAAGGCCGATATAGGTATAAGCAAGCATTTTCTTCCCTCCTTGGTTTGAGTATAACATAAGCAGCTGCCAGAGGCAAAGTTCTGGCAGCTGTCGGAGTTGTTTTATCGCAGATAATATATAGATTCAACTTAGCGCATACTTTTGATGATAGCCAAAAGATGCCCGATCTGCTCAGAGGAGAGTTTTTTGATCTCTACTAATAGCTCTTCAGCCTGCTGCGGTGCAACATAGCTTTCGTCAAAGAAATCCTTCGGGTGGATGCCAAAGTATTCGCAGATATAATAAAGCCCGGTGATAGAGGGTAAGGCCTTTTTATTTTCAATTTTATTAATATAACTCTCACTCTGACCTAATGATAGGCTCATATCACGGGCAGAGACGCCTTTTTGCATACGTAATTGAGAGACCCTTTTGGCAATCAGGTCTTCGTACATTCAAATCACCACCTAATTATTCCATTATAAGCAATATAAGTGGCTATTATGAGGAAAATAATGCGTTATTATTATTGGTCTATTTCATTTTAAGATATAAAATTCATAATATAGAGAATTAAAGGAGCGATTCATTGCTTTTGATATCGATAAAGTGCATAATAATTAATAACATGCTTTTTGTTCAAGAATAATTGAACTCTCACGGAGCCTAGATTCTCTGAATAAGGAGCATACTAAAAGAATGGAGAACACATAGTGTGATCAAAATCCGCGAGATTCTCTTATGCGAAGGCAGTATCCGCCTGCCCAAGCGTTATTATTATCGTCTTTGGGGGTATGCTCATCAGTTGTGGTTGCGGCAGGAGGGAGACGCCCTGATTTTGTCTCCTGACTATGGCGACAGCATAGCTATGATCAAAAAACTGCCAACCGGTATTTTTCTCTATATCCAGCCTGATCTGTTGGAAGATATCGCTGCTTTCAATGGCGATTTACTGCGTATTGAACTGCTTGAACCAGCCTATGCCGCTCCGGAGCTCAGAATCTCAGTGGAGATCGGCGAGATCACGCCGGAGCTGTTAGCAGGAGCGGCACAGATGCTGAACAAAAAGTAGCATAGCATCGCTAAATAGTTGCTGTAATGGTGTACGAGAAGACAAACAGAAAGGGTATTTGCTGTATGAAGGATAAATTATAGAGGGAATATTTGTCGTATGAAGAATAAATTAGCATAATATTTGTTTATTACAGAGGGGAAAGGATGAAGTTGATGAAAAAAATACTTGCTGTTATGATAGCGCTGATGCTTCTGGTAACTTTGGCTGCTTGCGCCTGGGAGGAGGAAGATCCTGCTGTCAATAACGGCGATACGGAGATCGAACAACCTACTGTTCCTGATGAGAATAATACACCGGAAGAGAATGAGCCAAACGATCAGCCGCCGGATCCCGAGCCTGTCGAGGAGCCGGTGATGGAGATGACCCCGGCTGAGCTGACAGATGAGGAAGAGCAAATTCTTTCTCTGGTCGGCCTGACCAACACCATTGCCATTTATGACTTCACTGCTGATGATACCCTGCAAGTAATCACTGCTTATGCCTATGAGCTGGGAGATGATGGTGCTTGGCACCGTATCAGCGGAGCAGGTACGTATTTTTCTGACCCGCAGGGCAGATTATCGGTTGCTTTCGATTTGATCGGAGAGAGTATTACTCTTTCTACCCAGGGAGAAAATGAAACTAATAGAACCACTCATAGCCGCGAAGCTTATGAAAACCTTGAAGAAGAGTTAGCTGAATCTGGAATAATGACCATCACTGAAAAGCGCAGATCTGCTGCTGAAATCGTTTATGGCGAGGAGATTCTAATAGCTATTCAAGGTATGAGCTCCAACCGTGAAGCTGAGTCGCTGAGTCTGAGCGACTTTGATAATCCTCAAGCATTGCTGGATGCAGGCTATGAACAAGCCTATGCCTTAACGGTCGTTTTTTCTGATCAAAATTAAAACGCAGATTATAGCTATGCGTTAAGCTTGATGTGAAAAAACGTTTAAAAAAGCCCTTCATCACCATGATGAAGGGCTTTTGCTTATCTTTTGATGGTATCTCTTGTCAGATACCATCAATAATAGCTGCAAAGAAATATAGAGACAGAATAAATAATAGCGCTGCAGCTGCTATTCCTCAAAATGTTTGGCCACTGTTTTGAGCAGCTCGCGAATCGGTAAATGCTGCGGACACATCTTTTCGCATTGGCCGCATTCACAGCAATCACTGGCCTTGCCCTGCTGTTGAGCAAAATGGTCATACAGAACACCTTGCTGTGTCCAGGCCTTGTCCGGCGGTTCTAGCAAGTCGCTATTATAAAGAGAAAAATATTTGGGAATGGGGATCTCCATCGGGCAATTATTGATACAATAGGCGCAGCCGGTGCAGGGAATAGCGATCTTGCTATTGATGATATCGACTACCTGCTGCAGGAGATCAAGCTCTGCTGCTGATAAAGGCTGGAAATTTTCCATGCAGGCGATATTATCCTTTAGCTGTTCCATATTGCTCATCCCGCTAAGCACTACCAGTACATTCTCTTGACTGGCGGCAAAGCGGATCGCCCAGGAGGCCAGGGATTTATCTGGCGTAGCGGCCTTTAATAAAGCAGCTGCTTCCTTTGGCAGTTCGGCCAGCATCCCTCCTTTTACCGGCTCCATGACGATAATGGGCTTATTATGTTGTTTAGCTATCTCCCAGAGCCGGCGGGATTGAGTTACCTCGCTATCCCAGTCCAAATAATTGAGCTGCAACTGCACAAAATCCACTTCCGGGTGGGCAGTCAACAGCTGCTCCAACACCTCCGGGGTATCATGGAAAGAGAAACCAAGCTGCTTGATCATGCCGTCTGCTTTCTTTTGCGCTAAAAAGTCGAAAACGTGGGTCTTTTCTGCCACTGCAAAGCGGTCTTTGCCCATATCATGCACCAGATAATAATCAAAGTAGCTCACCCCGCAGCGTTCTAACTGGGTGTTGAAATATTCGGGCAGCTCCTTTTCCTCGTTGATCAGCGCCAGCGGCATTTTATCTGCCAACTGGAAAGATGAACGGGGGTAACGCTCCACCAAACATTCTTTCAGAGCTGCTTCTGACTGACATTTATGATAAAACCAGGCAGTATCAAAATAGGTGAACCCATGCTCCAAAAAATAATCTACCATTTGATTCAGCGCTGGCTTATCTACTTGATTGAACTCACCGTTTAATAATGGCAGGCGCATGCAGCCAAAGCCCAATTTTTTTATTTCCGCCATTTTTATTGCCCTTTCTCGGTTAAATCTTAGATTATACAACCCTACCATGCTAAAGTATAGCATAGGGAGATATATAAATCCAGGAACAGTATAAAACAGCTGCCTGCTGAATAAAGCAGGCAGCTGGGTGATTATGGTGATCTACGCTCATATGCAGAGGTATAGGCTGGCTATCATAGCCCATCGGCTAATGCCCCCGGTGTTTTTGTTGGCGTTTTTGCTGTTTAAGGGCGAACTGGCGTTGCTTGGCTGCTTCCCGCTGTTCGCGGGAGAGTAGCTGCCGTACCTGTTTGCCTTGCTCCTGTTGGAGCTTTAACGCCTGTTGGGCTTTGGTGCCGATTCCCCGCTGCTGCAGTTGTTTGTTGATGTCCCGTTGTACCCGCTTAGGGTTAGGGCGGGTTGCTGCCGCGGTTGTGGATTCAAGCGCTGGGCTGAAACGCAGCCGCTGCCAGTTTTGCAACAGATACTGGTATACTTGTGCGCTTTGCGGTTCAGCACCAAAGATGATCTTGCATACTTGGTAGCGCCCATCACTTTCGCGCTCATAGATACCAACCCAAAAGGGATCCTCAAAGAGCACGGTCAGAGTAGAAGCGGTCTCTTCCATAAGCACGCATCCTCCTTTATGATAAAGCTGCAGCGAAGAACGGACAACCAAGGAGGCAGGTTACTGACAGCTAGCGCTGCGTCTGGACTACCAACCAGAACAGTGTTTTTATCTTCGCCGTTTTTTAGACAGTTAACATAGAAAATAGCTAAATAGCTGGGTGCTATTTTTATAACTCGTAGGCTTTACGGAAAAGCTGCAGGAAATCAGCAGCAGTGATCTCGCGAACATTGCTGGGGGTAGAAACGTTTTTCTCGGCAGCAATGGAGAGCGCCTCGAAATCAGCTGGGTCAACTCCTGGCAGTTCGTTAAATTTGGGGATATCAACATCGCGGCAGAGCTTAGCTAAAGCATCAGCAGCTGCCAGGGCAGCCTCTTCTACACTCATTCCGCTGGTATCTACGCCCAGATAACGGGCTACATCGGCATGTTTCTGATAGTCAGCCGGTGCATTGAATTCGATCACGGTGGGTAGGAAGACTGCATTAGCCACACCATGCGGAGTATCATAGCGGCCGCCCAGGGCCTCAGCCATGCAGTGGACTGCGCCAACATCAGCAAAGCCAAAGGCGATACCCGCGATAGTGCTGCCCAGCATCATGCCGGTGCAGGAAGCGAGATCCGGAGCCTTGACCGCTTTGACCAGGTTCTTAGCAATAATATCGATAGCATAAAGGGCATAAGCATCAGTATGTGGAGACGCCACCTTGCAGGTGTAGGCCTCTACTGCATGGGTCATGGCATCAATACCGCAGGAAGCCATGATATGCGAAGGCAGATTGAGCAGCATCTCCGGATCGACTAAAGCTACCTTGGGAGCAGCTTTGGGGTCAAAGACATTGAGTTTAACATGCTGCTGGCTATCAGTAATAACGGCAAAAGGAGTCACCTCACTACCAGTGCCGGCAGTGGTGGGGACGGCGATCAGCGGCGTGATCTCCCGCTGCAACAGCTGGAAGCCGCACCAATCCTGGATCACCCCGCCATGAGTCAGCAGCACGCCGATGGCTTTAGCCGTATCCATCGAGCTGCCGCCGCCAACAGCGATGATGACATCAGCGCCTTCTTTCTTGGCGAATTCCCAGCCTACCGCGCAGTCAACATCGCGGGGGTTGGGGACGATCTGATCGAAGATGGCATAGGGCAGCTGTTCCTTTTTCAGCTCTTCTTCGATGGCGATGGTCAGTCCGGCATTGAGCACACCTTTGTCTGCTACTAACAGCACTTTGCTGGCTCCCATGGCTTTGGCTTCAGCAGCCGCAGTGCGGGAGATGCCCGGGCCGAATTCGATTCTGGTGGGCAGGGCAAAAGAATAAGTAGTAAGGGTCATGGTCTTTCCTCCTTTTCCGGCAGTTCCGGTCAGATTTTCTGGCAGTGCCAGTAGTGATGCCTATATTATAACATATTTCCCTCATTAAACTATACTGGATTTTATTTTTGTATTATTATCAGCTGTTATGACGGTTTAATGGTGAAAGTGTTTTTTCAGCTCAGCAAACAGCTGTGAGCGTAGGATCACAATGGTAGCAATCAGTAAAGCAGCGGCAATAGAGCCCAGTACGATGATCGGCCAGTTGCGCAGCGAAAAGCCAAAGATGGCGCAAATAGCAGCAACGATAGCTCCGGCGATCACCCATAGCATCGGCATCATATTCTGCCGCTGCTTGGAGACATTGAGGAAAAAAATGATACCAATGGCGATCAGCATACCATAGCAGACAATGGGTATTACGAACGCCGCCCAGCCAGAGCTGATCGTCAGGTCGATCAAGATCAGCAAGATGCAGGTATTGATCAATAGCCGCGCGCTCTGACTGATCAGGTTGTTCTCGACCAGCACTGGGGTCAGCAGAGTTGACCAGATCATCCATAGCGCCCATAACGCCACTGCGCTCCAGGCTTTGCCGCCGACACAGATATTAACGATTACACAGGCCGCGGCAGCAGCTAGAAAACACCAGCCGCAAGCAGTACGCAGTTTGCGGCGGCGGTTGAGCTTACGCTTCAGGGGCGGATAAACATTCTTAATTTCCATAAATTTCACTCCCACTGACAGAAAAGGTCAATCCGTTCTCCGTCAGCAATGAATAGATCTTTTCTTCAAAAGAAGGATCAATCGTAGCCTTGGCAATGGAAAAGGTAGCTACATTATTGACCGTCACCATCGAACAGGCAGCACGGTTGGTAGGGCTCATGCCCAGTACAAAATCCATCTTCTGCACATAGGGGCGCATTTCATCAGGAAGATCGACTACCCCGAGATTGGAAAGGGTATTGCTGAAGATGCGGTCGCTAAAAAAGCCGTATATAAAATTGCCAAAAGTGGTCTTGATAAACAATGGCACATATTTCAGGGAACTGACCAGTTTGACGGCTGCGTTCATCATCTCATGCATCGCCTCGCGGGAAGTTTTCTCCTGTAGCTGGCGGGAGATTTCCGGCAGGATATCATCGATGCTGGTGATCTCACTGATCGGCATACAGATGTTGCAATAGAGCGAGAAATTACGGATCGTCTCCGAGGGATAAAAATTGCGCATATTGACCGGTACTTGGATCTGGATATTGCCGTTATCCTCTTCCGTAGCGGCCTTGCCTGCCACAAACATCAATCCCAGCACATAAGTTGTTACCGATACCTGACGTTCCTTCGCCAGCTGATGCAGATCATTGGCTTCGATATCAAAGTGCAGCACCTGACAGGGCTTGGTATGCGTTAGATAGCCGCTCATCTGCAAGGCAGGCTTGCCGGCAAAGCCAGATCCCTTTTGACCCTTGACCGCGGATTTAGCAAAATCATCGGCTGATTCTATGGGCAGGGGGCGTTCATTGATATCGAGCACGCCATGAGTAGCGGGAATATCGATTCCCAGCAAGCGCAGATATTCAGCCAACAGGCTCTTGAGGAAAATCATTCCGCCGGTGCCATCGGTAAGAATATGGAAAAATTCAGCGCTGACGCGGTTGCGGTAGTAAACGATGCGGAAAGACTGCGCTCCGGTCAAAGAGACGTTCATCGGAGCGCAGGGAATAGTATGTTCAGGCTCCACCGAGAAACGCCGCTTAGCAGAATCGATATAGTGCCAGAAAAAACCATTCTTGATGGTGGTGGCGAAGAAGGGAAAGCGCTTGATGGTGAAGGTCAGCGCCAGCTGGAGGATTTCCGGCACGATATCTTCATCCAGATAGGCGGAGAGGCGGAAAACCTCCATCTGGTCATGGCTCATCGAGATGGGGTAGACCTTGGCTGCATTATCCAGCGGCCACCATGTAGTGGCCGGGCGGGAATAAAAACCGCCCAGATTGAGCGGATCTAAGAGCTTCAAGGTTTCCGCCAGCGGACGGCCTTTTTGCAGATGATAGAGGATTCCCTGCTCAAAATCATGGAGCATGGGCAGCTTCCATTCTTTGGGCAGCAGGATATGCTGATCCAGCTGTTGGAAATATTCACGAAGCAGTTTTTGCTCCTCACTGGAAAAGGTGGCGACCAGACGTTGAAATTCACTAAGCTGCGTTTTTTTCTTGCCATATTGTTGCTTGGGCGGTTTGGAGACAGCCTTTTTCTGCTGAGCAGGTTTTTTCTTGGCCGCTTTTTGGGTCGCGCGTTCTTGTTTTACCCGCTGTTTGGCTACCAGCTTTTTTTTAGCCTGTTCCTGTTTGACCAGTTTACGAGCGTTTTTTTTGTTTTCTCTCTCTTTTGCGCTCATTGCGGCTCTCCTTAACCGGCTCCATACTCCCTCTAGCATTACTACTTTTGGTTTATTATACCACGAAAGACAGTCTCATTAAAGCATAATGCATCGGCCAAGCCTCTGCAACAGAAAGAGCAGGCTTTCTGTCGGCAAAAAAGCGCTTTTCCTCTTGGAAGAGCGCTTGCTTCAACTGATATGCTTATTCATCGGCAGTACTGTCACGGGCTGTTCTTGCTTATTGATGATATTTATCGACTCTCAGCTCAGCTGTTTTAGCATGTCCAGGGAGGTTTTCCGCCAGGCATTGCCGCAGAACAACCTCGCCGATCTCCACGCTGGCTGCTGGAGTGCAGCGCTGATAGGTAACGGTCTTGAGGAATTTACCAACCCAGACCCCGCCGGTATAGCGGGCAGCGCGGCTGGTAGGGAGGATATGATTGGTGCCGATGGTCTTATCGCCATAGGCTACGGTGGTTTCCTCCCCCAGGAAGAGCGAGCCGTAATTGTGCAGATGCTCCAGATAATACTGCTGCTCCTCTGCTGAGGCCAACACTTCCAGATGCTCTGGCGCCCAGTCGTCACAGAGGGCTACCGCTTCTTCACGGTTTGCGGCGATGCAGATCTGGCCATTGTTATTCCAGGCTGGTTCCGCGATATTGCGCGTCCCCAGCTTCGGCAGCTGCCAGCTGATCTCGTCAACACAGCGCTGCGCATAATCTTCATCGAAGCAGATCAGGATCAGTCCGGTATTCAGATCATGCTCCGCCTGGCCGAGAATATCAGCTGCCACGATATAGGGGTCAACACTGCCGTCGGCAATGATGGCGATCTCCGAAGGTCCGGCCAGCAGATCGATGCCGCAGCGGCCAAAGAGCTGACGTTTAGCCTCAGCGATATACTTATTGCCGGCGCCGCAGATCATATCGACCGGCTGCAGATCTTCCATACCAAAGGCAGCCATCGCCAAAGCCGGCACGCCACCGAGAATGAAAATGCGGTCAGCCCCTGCCTGCTTCATCGCATTGATGGTAGCTGGATAATAAGTGCCGCCCTTGACCGGCGGTGTAAAAGCATAAATGTTTTCTACCCCGGCTACACGTGCGGGGATAATGCTCATCTGCGCTGAGCCAAAGAGCGGATATGCCCCACCCGGGATATAGGAGGCCAGCGAGCGGATAGGGATATGTTTATGTCCGAGCACTGCTCCTGGCCGAACCTCCAGCTCTACATCGTGGAACATCGTCATCTGCGCCTCGGCGAAGCGGCGGACATTATCCTGACTATAGGCTGTATCGTCCAATATTTGTTCTGGTACCTGGGCGATAGCCTCATCGATTTGTTGAGGGCTAAGCTCAAAGCTCTCCGGTGACCAGTTATCGAAATGACTGCTATATTTGCGGACGGCGTCCATGCCGTTGCGTTCCAAATCCAGCAGCATATCGCTGACTATTTTGGCGGTCTCTTCATCAGCTTCAAAAAGACGGTGATGCCCATGCTTGAATATTTTCATCTGTTTGCTCCTTTATGATTATTTACGCTATAATAACTATTTAACGCTACACCCGGCAGCATCTAACTGGTTTATCAGATAGGCCGTGTGGCGACGCTCTGGTAACACTTTGTTTTCGGCAGCGAGAAGACGACGAATTTTTCCCCTGGTGTGAGGACCCGGAAGCGCTGCGGGCGGACGATCTGCGGACGGATCACCTCTGGATCAGCGCTGCACCAGCCGACTGTAGGGGCGTCGTAGAAACCCCAGTGATACATAATGATATCCTGATCTGAATAATAATTGCTCAGCAATACCGCGTCTTTTTGTCCAAAATGACAGGCGGTCGGATCCTCGGAATAATCCATGAAGATCAGATCAGCATCCTGATGATGAAAATGGGAATTGAGCAGTAGACTGTCGCCTGGGTTCCAGATCACACAGTCGCGGCAGTAGAATTTGAAGCCGCAGCAATCCTCTGGTTTGTAGACATAGTCATAAACCTCGGGAAAGAATTTCTGCCAGGGGTGGTCCGCCTCAGTAGTCTCAACAGTGATATCGTTGATCTGAAACCGCTCGCCAATGCCATGAGTGACGATCTGTTCTTCTGCCACTCCCTGCTCGCGCAATATGCGGCCGACATAAGGAGTGCCGTGAAAAATATTGCCTTTGGCCGCTAGCGCTTCGATAGAACGCGGCCCCATATGGTCGACATCCGCATGGGTCAGCAGCACGGCGTCCAGACGTGGCAGCTCGCTGGCGAATATAGGCGGCCGCACCAGAAATTTCATATAGTCGATCTGGTCATCATCCAGCACCTCGCTGACCATTGATTCCTGGTCGTCATCATGGAGAAACATCAAAGTAGGATCCATTAGGATATTGGTGCCATAGCTGTTGAGCAGTATGGTAGATGAGGCTAACCAATATACTGCCGTCTCTTGGTGATCGGCAAAAGCATCTGCTGTCAAGGGGATAGATGGCTTGGGACGGGCTTGCTGAGTCATAGTCTCCGCTCCTTTCTTGAGAAAATTGTCATAAAAATCAAAAAATTCTTGTGAATTATTTATTCGCTTTTGTTTGACCAGAGACCTTTAATAATTTTAACAAGAAGGAGGGTTGTTTTGTTGCATTTGCAACAGCAATAGGCTGATAAATCTGCTATGCTGAAACTAGCAGCAGTACTCGCTAGAATAGCGTATATCCAAGAATATGTTAGCTAGAACAACCCGAGAGACGATTCTATCATCAACAGAACCTTGAGAGAAGGAGGATATTTTCCTTCATTAAATAACGGTAAGGAGTGATTATCATGCTAAGAAAGATTATCCAGATAGATGAAAATAAGTGCAATGGTTGCGGGGCTTGTGCCGCGGCCTGCCATGAGGGCGCTATTGGCATGGTTGCCGGCAAGGCCCGTCTGCTGCGTGATGACTATTGTGATGGCCTAGGTGATTGTCTGCCTGCCTGCCCCACCGGAGCGATCAGTTTTATCGAGCGGGAAGCCGCAGCCTATGATGAGGCGGCGGTACAGCGCCATCAGACAGCGCAAAAGGTTGATTCCGGGACGCTGCCCTGCGGCTGCCCGGGATCGATGGCCAGGGAGATCCGCCGTTCGCCAGCTACTGATGCCACGCCTGCTGCTTCCGTTGCAGCTGCCAGCCAACTGCGCCAGTGGCCGGTACAGATCAAACTGGTCTCCGTCAATGCCCCCTATTTTACGAACGCAGATTTGCTGATAGCCGCTGATTGTACTGCTTATGCTTATGGCGATTTTCATCAGCGTTTTATCCGCGGCCGCATCACCTTGGTTGGCTGTCCTAAGCTGGACGAGGGAGACTATACCGAGAAGCTGGCAGCTATCATCGCTAATAATAGCATTAAAAGCATCGCTGTGGTGCGGATGGAGGTTCCATGCTGCGGTGGCCTGCAGCGGGCAGCAGAAGAGGCGTTGCGTCGCAGCGGCAAGGAGCTGCCTCTGGAGGTCGTGACTATTTCTACCAGCGGCGAGATCAAATAAATTTCCTATCAAAAAATTCCTATTTAACATCAGGCCTCTCTTCAGCAGAGAGGCCTTTGGCTTGTAATCATACGCTTTGTGCTCATGTACAAAAAGGAAAAAATTTACTCAGAGGGCTTTTATTTAGGGTAGAGGGTGTTATATACTATTTTAGTGTCCAACTGGGCAGACTATTATAGAATATGACAAAAACAGCCAAGAGGCTGATAATCGATAGCTATTGGCACTAAGTATTTGCTGGCACGCCGCCTGCTAATTATCAAGAGGGAAAAATGGTTCCCCACCTACTTCCTTTTTCCGCTTATCCCGCGCATAGCCGGGAAAAGGTTTTGCCGATAGCCTCCGTCAAAGGAGGACGGTTCGATGAGCAAGCGTAAAATATGGATCAGCGGTATTAAAGATGGTATCCCCATTGGCCTGGGATATCTGGCTGTT